>CAJXRJ010000415.1 GCA_913058555.1 uncultured bacterium | reverse complement strand
CGCCTGGGTTCGCCGTGAAGCCCTGGGGGCAGCTCGCCACGAGGGCGCCGAACTGGTTGACCGGCAGGCTCGACATGGTCAACCTGAAGTCGTTGTCGCCCGTGACGCCGTTTGCGACCCCTGAGCCTGCGCGGGCGGCTCCCACAGAGTTCTTGCCAGGGGAGGTCGCACTGGCATTCGAGACACCGCCGGAGAGGAGCGAACCGGACTCCGTGACCGGCGACTGTAGAAGGTGTCAAAGATCTCTCAGTCAGCATCGGCGCGCACCCCGCACCAAAACGGCGCATCGTCCGCTCCCGATCGCGCACCTCCTTCACCGCCCAGGCCCGAAACACTCAGCTTCGACTTCTTATCCTCCTCCCCATCAATCCAAGGGCCCCCAGCTTCGATCTCTTGTCCCACGTCGCTGACCATGCGCAACTTCCTGGTGGATCGCGTGCGGCGGAGGAAGAGCGAGAAGAGGGGGAAAGGCCGAATCCAAGGGCCTTCTTGAGGACGGGCATCGCGGAGCTGCTAGACGCACCCACGCGGACCGCTGCGCGCGACCGACTCTTCGCACGCTGTTGGTTACGGCGAGCCCTGGAGGGCGGTGAGTCGCGGTAGGTGGCGGCTCCAAGAGTTACTTGGAAATCGCCCTGGCGGGGCGGACACCCAGAAAATCAATCTTCTGCAGTGGCGGAGTCAAACTGCGCACGGAGATGCGTGCGTCGAACGCCCTGCCAAGGAAGCTAGCTCCGCGAGCGATGCGGTTCGCTGTGCCTTCCCAAGGCGAAACCGGGTCGAGCTTGGTGCTCGGAAAGCCAACGGAACCGGAATGCCCGTCCAGGCACCATTCCGACACGTTCCCGTGCACTTCATGCAACCCGAAGGGGTTGGGCGCAAACGTGCCAATAGGGGCGTGGATCGCAAACCCGTCGTTTAGCTCTGGCCAGTCCGAACCCTGAGCAGAGTAGAGCTTCACTCGTGAGGCTGCCTGATCCGCGAGATTGGCGGCGCTCGGATCTTGCAGCGACTCCCGGTCTTGTCCTGTCCACCACGGCGTCTGCGTACCCGCCCGGGCACCGTACTCCCATTGCGCTTCGCTTGGCAGTGTCAGCGCCACCTGTTCCAGGTGGCGCTTGGCGATGAACCAGTCGAGGTTCACCATTGGATGCATCGGTGTCGTTGTCAAATCAACCCGAGTTTTGGTCCGCCACATGTAGAGGCCTGAGGTGTTGCCCGCGATGCGCCACCACTGCGCTTGGGTGAACTCGTACTTTGAGAGGAAATAGGCTGAGAGCGACACTTCGTGCTCTGGCCCATCGAATGCGGTCGCCTGGCGATCGTAGTTGTGTGCGGCCATGGGATCGTTGCTTGCGCCCATCCAGAAGGTCGCGGACGGGATCAGGACGAGGACAGCGCCCATCCCCTCGGTGAGCACCAGCTCTCCGTTCTCATCCCGTTCGGGCTCGTCCCCCGTCGCCATGTGCGAGAACTCCCAAAGCCCTGACCTTGGATCAGGTCCGATCGGAACCAGTCCAGCCTGTGGCTTGAGGTCCAGGCCACGGTAGCGCGGGTCGTCTTGAATCGCCTTCCGAGCGTTCTCCCAGCGTTGGGACCACGCCGTACCCGGTGCCAAGTCCTCGCGGAGCCGCTCTACAAAGGCGAGCCGGCGCGGGATGCTCCATCCGTGCTCGGGGGATGCGGCGTCCGAAGCGCTCGAAAGCAGCCCGGACTTCTCGTCCTGAAGCCCCTCAAGCGACGTGATCAGCTTCGACAGATTCGCGTGCCACCAGCGCGCCGCGCGACCGGCGTCGGTCTTCGGAAAGCGCCAATCGGAAGCCTCATGGACGGCCTGCTGAGAAGCGGTTCGGCCCTCCTGGGTCTCGACGGGGCCCTCGGTCATCTGTGGCAGCGCTAGCTCGCGCAGCTCCATGAGCTTGGCGCGGTGTCTCGGAAGCTCCTGCACAAGCGCCTCGGCCTCTTCGATCCAGGCCTTGAGTGCTGCCGATTGATCCGCGTGTACTGGCCATAGATCCTCCGCGGCGTCGACCAAAACGCCGTAGTCCTGGAGCGCGGACAAGCGCTTGACCGAGCTAGCCTCGGCCGAGAGCTTCAGTCCGAGGACTACCGCGAGAATCAGGCCCACGGTCAGCGTCGCAAAGGCAGTCGACAGCCCGCTGGCCAGGCCACGATTGCGGCGTATGAGTCGGGAGACGCGATAGTAGGTCGTCGCAGGGCGTGCCGTAATCGGCACGTAGTTCAGGTGCCGCCGAATGTCCGCAGCGAACTCTGCGGCGGAGTGATAGCGCCGCGCTGGGTCAGACTGCAACGCCCTCGCGATGATCGTATCCACGTCGCCGCGCAACTCGGGGCGGCTGCGACCGAGGGGCGGCGCGTCGTGTTCGCTCAGGAGCCGGACAGCAGCCGCCACTGGCAACCCGGCCAGTTCGTGGGGCAGCCTGCCGGCGATCAGCTCGTACGCGATCACGCCGATCGAATAGATGTCGGAGCGCGGCGTGACCCTGTGGGCCTGCCCGGACAGCTGCTCGGGTGACATGTAAGCCAGCGTACCGATCAGTTTCCCCGCCTCCGTGATCCTTGTCTGGAGCAGCGAGGATGCCTCCCCGGTGTGCGCTACGCCGAAGTCGAGGACTTTGGTCTGCCCATTCCCGTTGACGAGGACGTTCTCCGGCTTGAGGTCGCGGTGGACGATGCCTTTGCCGTGGGCGTGGTGCACCGCATCGGCTACGTCGGCGATCAGGGCTAGCCGTCCGCGCACATCGAGCTTCTTCGCGTCTGCGTGGGTTCGGAGGTCGAGCCCCTCGATCAGTTCCATCGCAAAGTAGGGCTGCGGACCGCTGCCCAGATCGAACGTGCCGGCCTGAAAGATCTGCGCGATGCCTGGGTGGTGCAGGCGGCCGAGCACTTCGGACTCCTGGCGGAAGCGCCGCAGTGCATTAGGCGTCGCAAGGAGCGGGTGGATGACCTTCAGCGCCACGTTCCGCCGCGGCGTCTCCTGTTCGGCGGAGTAGACGATGCCCATGCCACCTAGCCCGAGCCGCCCAGTGATTCGATACGGGCCAATCTGCTCCGGGATCACGATGGCTCCTTCTGAGGGACCGACCAGATCACTGTGCAGAGGGGCCTGGACGGCGCCCTCGGGGGGGAGGTCGCTGTGCTCTTCGTCGGGGTTGCCTTGGGTCATCTGGGGGGTGCCGGCCGTGGGACGAGACGCTGCGTCAGTGTTGCTAGGGTCACTTGACGATCGCCCTGGCAGGACGCAGGCCAACTGCCAGATGGGGGCGAAATGGCGGGATGCTGTGAGAGTAAGACGAGCGCGCGCGCGCGACCGGGCTGACGAAGGCGCCCCCGCGAACGACGCGGGCGCCATTGCCAGCCCATGGCGTCACCGGGTCCTGGTCGGTGCTTGGGTAGGTTCGCGAGCTGGAGTGGCCGTCCAGGCACCATTCGAATACGTTTCCGTACACTTCGTGCAGGCCGAACGGGTTGGGTGCGAACGTGCCAATCGGTGCGTACGCCACGAAGCCGTCGTCCAGCTCTGGCCAGTCCTTGCACGCTGCCCAGTCCATTTGGGCTCGGACGACAGACTGATCCGCCAGGTTTGCAGCGTTCGGGTGCCGCAACGACTCCCGGTCAGCTCCTGTCCACCATGGCGTCTCGGTCCCCGCGCGGCAGGCGTGCTCCCATTGAGCTTCGGTCGGCAGTGCCAGCGCCATCCGCTCTAGCTCGCGCTTGCTGACGAACCAGTCCACTTGCTCCACAGGATTCAGGAGAGTCTTCGTGAATCCAACGACCTTCGTCGGTGTGCCGTCCCTGAAGGCACTTGGGTTGCTGCAGGTGAAGTGCAACCACTGGCCTTGGGTCAGCTCGAACTTCGAGAGGAAGTATGCGGAGAGCGAGACTTCCTGTGGCGGACCTTCATTCAGGCCTGCCTGGGGATCGAAATTGTGCGGAGACTTGGGGTCGTTGCTTGCGCCCATCCAGAACGTGGCCGCTGGGATCAGCACGAGTACCGCGCCCATGTCCTCGGTAAGAACCAAGCGGCCATTCCCATCGCGCTCGGGCTCGTTCCCTGTGGGCACGTGCCAGAATTCCCACAAACCTGATGTCGGGTCGGGGCCGATCGGGACGAGTCCGGTCTGCGGCGCGAGGTCCAGTCCGTCGTAGTGAGGGCTCACTTCGATCGCCCTTCGTGCTTGTTCCCATCGCTCGTACCAGGCCGCGCCAGGAGCGAGGCCTTCACGCAGCCGTGCCGAAAAGGCGAGCCGGCGCGGAACGCTCCATCCGTGCTCAGGGGACGCGGCGTCCGGTGCGCTCGATAGGAGCCCCGTTTTCTCGTCCTCAAGTCCTTCGAGCGACGTGATCAACTTCACCAGGTTCGCGTGCCACCAGCGCGCCTCCCGGCCAGCTGTGGTCTGGGGGAAACGCCATTCGGTCGGTTCGCCCGCGGCGGGCTGTGGCGCCGTTGGCTCCGACCGCGCGGCTTCGCTCTCTGCGCCTGCCTGCGGCACTGCCAGCTGACGCAATTCCGCCAGCTTGGCTCGGTGCTCGGGAAGCGCCCCGACCAGTACCTCGGCCTCGTCGATCCACTCTTGCAAAGCCGCCGATCCATCTGTGCTCACTGGCCATAAGTTCCCTGCGGCGGCAACGAGGTCGTCGTAGTCCTGTAGCGCCGACAGGCGATTTACCGAGTCGATCTCAGCAGAGATGCTCATGCCCAGGGCGACCGCGACGATGAGGCCTGTAGCCAGCATCGCGAAGGCGGCTGTGATTCCGCCAGCCAGACCACGGTTGCGGCGCATCAGACGCGAGACGCGGTAGAAGCTCGTAGAAGGTCGGGCTGTGATAGGCAGGTGATCGAGGTGCCGCCGGATGTCCGCAGCGAGCTCCGCGGCGGAGTGATAGCGCCGCGCTGGGTCAGACTGCAACGCTTTCGCCACGATCGTCTCCACGTCACCGCGCAGGCCGGGGTGACGGCGACCCAAGAGCGGCGCGTCGTCTTCGCTAAGGACCTTCACCGCAGTGGCCACAGGCAACCCAGCGAGTTCGTGCGGCAGTTCGCCAGCGATCAGCTCATAGGCGATCACGCCGAGGGAATAGACGTCGGAACGCGGCGTGACATCGTGGGATCGACCGGAGAGCTGCTCGGGCGACATGTAGGCCAGCGTGCCGATGATCTGCCCCTCCTCGGTGACCTGTGTCTGGAGCAGTGACGATGTCTCATTCGCGTGCGCGACTCCGAAGTCGAGCACCTTGATCTGCCCATCACCGTTGACGAGGACGTTTTCGGGCTTGAGATCACGGTGCACGATGCCTTTCTCGTGGGCATGGTGCACCGCATCGGCAACGTCGGCGATCAGCGCCAGCCGCCCGCGGACGTCGAGTTTGTTCGCGTCGACATAGGTGCGGAGGTCGAGCCCCTCGATCAGTTCCATCGCAAAGTAGGGCTGCGGACCGCTCCCCAGCTCGAACGTGCCAGCCTCAAAGACCTGCGCGATCCCCGGATGGTGTAGGCGGCCGAGAACGTCCGACTCCTGGCGGAAGCGCTGCAGAGCGCTGGACGTCGTGAGCAGGGGGTGGATGACCTTGAGAGCGACACTCCGCCGCGGAGCTTCCTGCTCGGCCAGGTAGACGATGCCCATTCCACCGAGCCCGAGTCGCCCGGCGATTCGATACGGGCCGATCTGCTGGGGGTCGGCAATGTGCTCGCCTGCCTCGATGATCGGATCACGGATCGCGGCCTCCGAAAGGACCGGCGCCAAGAGAAACGAATCGTCGGCCGTTGGCTCGGCTAGGAGCAGGGCTTCCAGCTCCGAGCGCAGGATATCGTCACCTGCGCATTGCTCGGCGCAGAAGGCCGCGCGCTCCGACTTGGCGAGCTCGACCGCCTGGCCGAAGAGGTCGAGCAGGCGCGCGCGCTGATGGTCGTCGAGTTTGCCGCTGGTCATCGTGGGGTTGCCACCAAGAACGGCGCACAGTAGTCAGTGACACGCGGGCGGTAGATCCGCCAGGTTTTCCTCGGAGAACTTCAGAGCGCGGCTTCGGGAGTGCCGACCGGATTCGTGCCAGCAAGGCCCGACGAAGGCGCCGCCCGAGATAAGAACCTTGGATCCCACCGCAGCGACTCCCGCGCACCTGCCAACGGGAACTGACGGAAACGAGTTCGACCGAACTACGGACCAAGTGTCAGCTACGCCGTCGTAGACCTGGCAGAAGTATCGCACGGCCAGGGTTCCGAGGCTGCGACGACGACCTTGTCCCCAACTCTGACCGCGGCCCCCGTGGCGACCGGCAGCGATGGCCCCGTCGACCATTGACCGAATGCCGGACAAACGAAGAGCAGAGCAGGAAAGTTGCGGAGGAGGCTCTTCATGGCCGATTCAGCCCGGTCAGAGCGGCAAGAAAGTGGGTGGAGGCTGGTTGACGTCAGTGCAGTGCGAAGGGAGCGGCCAGTGATATCAGTACCGCCTTGCGCCAGCCAGATCAGAGGAACGTCACGGCGAGGCCGCTTGAGAAGTTTGACGTTGCGGTGCCGCCCACGACGTCGCGGTGCCAGCCCTGGAAGCTCCAGGTTTCGCCCGCTTGCACGGCGGTGAAGGCACTGCCTTGCGGGATCATCGTCAGCGGGATTCGAAGTGAAACGAGTCCCTCGGGGCCGCTCGTCCCCAGCTGATGGGGGCCGAAGAAGCGCCCGATCGATCCGCCGAGGCAGAGGTTGCCGGCGCTGCCGCCGGGGTTTGCCGTGAAGCCCTGGGTGCGGCTCGCTACGAAGGCGCCGAATTGGTTCACCGGCAGGCTCGACA
>CAJXRJ010000414.1 GCA_913058555.1 uncultured bacterium | reverse complement strand
CGAGATCATGCCTAGTCTCGTGGGCTCGGAGATGTGTATAAGAGACAGCCCAGGCGACGTGCGGCGAACCCCGCGGACGGAAGGACACTGTCTGCGATCACCAGATCCGGGGGCGCGGGGGACCAGGTGCGGCCGAGCTCCTCGCCCAGGGCCTCTAGTACGCCAAGGGTGGCGCGGAACTGACGCAGCATCGCACGCGGGCCCCGCGCCTTCGAATTTGCGATGGAGAGGACCTCCGTTTCGTGTGATGCGAGCATCGGTACGAATGGCAGGCCGAGCCCCTCGGCGGCGCCCTGGAGGCTCGGGGTACTGAGGATGCGCAGGCCCGAAAATCCCATCCCCTTGAGGCGCCCCGCCACCATCAGCGCCGGGTAGGCGTGGCCGGCGAATGGGGGCACGACCCAGTCGATCCGCTGCTCGCGGTGGTCCCGGCTCAAGGTGCCACCTGGACGCGCTCGAGCTGATCCTCGACCCACTGGGACGCCTCGTCGAGGGCAAGGCCCGACGCCGCGTAGTCGAGGTGTCCAACGCCCGGAAGTCGAATGGCATCGCCCCGTCCCGGGCAGGGACTGACGCGATCCTCGGCCCCCACGACCACCCGGCGTGGAATGTACCCGCAGCCGAAATCGACGGGCCCAAGGGAGAGCATGGAGACCTCGGCCCCGTCCGGCCGGCAGCGCTCCATGGACCAAGCAATCTGGGACCCGCAGCTGAGGCTTATGAGCAAGAGTGTGTCGCATGAGGCCTTCAGCTCGGCCCAAGCATCGAGGCGCGCTCTGCGGTGAAGAGGCTGGCAAGCGGCGACGAAGCGGGCGGCGTTAATCGTGGAGGCCCACAGGAGATGGCGCGCCCGAAACAGAGCCGTGTCGGATCCCCCCGGGGCATACGGGAAGTTCGTGTGGAGCTTCCAACGGCGCGGCGCCGGAAGGGCGTCGACGAACGCACGCTGGCGGTCGGAGAGCGCGTGCCGGCCGACATCGCTGACGCCCGAGATCCACGCGACCTTGACCGGAGTCCAAGGAAGTGACGTCAATGGGCACGCTCCGTCCGGCCGGCGGTGTGGAAGGTCCCGTCCCGATGAACGCGCATCCTGCGGCTGCGCCACTGGATACGCGGCACGAGCAGCGCGTGCAGTGCGTGGAGGGGTAGGAGGAGTTCGGCGGCGACGGAGGCGAAGACGGGCACACGGGCCCTTCCCTCGCTCGCGCGCTTCAGGAGAGTGCCCAGGGCCAGGTGCCGAAGGACCAGTGTCGCCGCAAGGGTCTCCGTGACGGCGAACTCCATGGTCGCGCCCACGACGCCCACCCACAGTAGTGGGGGCCCGAGGGAAAGGACGGTGCCCAGGGCGACCCTCTGGGGAAACGTCGACGTCCGAACGAGCACCGACATGAATACGAACCAGCGGTGCATCTTCTTCCAGTAAGCACGGACTCCCAAGCCGTCCGTGCGGAGGATCTGCGTCGTCCACCCTTGGTGAATGACGTGCCCGGAGCGCTGGTAGAGCCGCGCCATCGCGAGGTCGTCGCAGAGCTTCGATGTGATGGCCCCAAAGCCGCCGAGGGCGCGCAGGGTACGGGTGCGAGTGACGTAGAACATGCCGTTCAAGGTCACCGCTGGCCCGGCGAGGGCGGCGGGCAGGTACGTCACCGCGCTGCTGGCATTGACGAATCCTACGATGAGGCGCGACCCGATCCCACGGCCCCCGCGGTAGGCGGGCAGGCCGGTGTAGAGATCGGCCTCTTCCAGGGCCTGGAGGGCGCGGGCGACGTGCGCGGCGTCGATGGTGGTGTCGTCATCGAGAACCGCAACGAACTCAGAGTCGGCGAGTGGGAGCCCCTGGGCGAGCTTGAAGGACTTCGGGTTGACGTCGTTCGGGGGCTCGGCGTATCGGATCATTCGAACGCGGCTGCGCAGGGACGGATCCGCTCCCGCAGCCCGCTCCAGGGCCCCCATGGCGGCGTCCTGTCCGGTCGCATCCTTCTCGTCGAGCAGCCAGACAAAAGACACCTCGGCCCCGGCGTCCATCAGGTTCGTCAGCAGGCATTCCTCCAGGGTCGAGTCGCCGCCCAGGATCGGCTGGAGAACCGTGACACTGCCGCGCGAACCGCCGTGGGGGGCGCGCTTTGAATCCTGGGAGATCCGGAGGTGGGCCGCAGCGACTTTGAGGCCGAGCAGCAAGGCGTAGCCCCCGAGGGCCCACTCACCGATCCATGGAGACCACGTCATGCTGCGTTCCCGAGGCCCTCAAGCACTTGCTCGAACCCTTCGCGGAAGGTGATGGGCAGCGGTCCGAATCGCTCGAGCATGGGGGCCGGATCAATGATTCGGGTGCGCGAAATGGTCTCGATGCCGAACCTGTGGAGGGGCGGTTCCTTGGCGGGGAAGAGCCCGCGATAGAGGCCCTCGACGGTGCTCGAAAACACGCGCGCCACGGGGGCGGGGACGCGGCGTTCCCCCACGGGCAAGCCGGCGCGCTGGAGGACTTCGCGGAGAAGGGGTTCCAGTGGCTCGGGGGCGCCATCGCTGAGGTACCACGTGCCCCGTTGCGACGCGTCCTGAAGCGACGCTGCGCAGCAATGGACGAGGTTCTGGATCGATAGCAGGTCCGCGCGGACGCCGTTCCGGCGGCCGATCCACGCCCACTTCTTCCCCCTTGCCGCCTTGAGGATCGGAGGGAGGAGATGCCGATCGCCGGTGCCCATGACGGCCTGGGGCCGAAGGATCGACCAGGGGCCGCTGTACCCGCGCACGATGTCTTCGCAGGCCGCCTTGGAGGCCGCGTAGGCGCAGAGGCTCCTGGGGGGCAGCGGTGTGTCGGCGCCGATCCTCAGCTGATCGCCACGCCGGAACGCGACGCTCGCGCTAGACAGAAAGACGAGCTTGGGCTTCCCGGACTGTTCGCATGCCTTGACCACCCGGCGCGTCATGGCGCAGTTGGCTTGCACGAGATCCTCGGGTGGTCCCCATAGCCGCACGCACGCGGCGCCGTGGAGGACGGCGTGCACGTCTTCGGTGACCCGTTTGAGGGGCCCTTCGCACTCCGCCATCGACAGGTCGCAGGCGATTTCGCCAGTTCCGCCAGGGCGGGTGGCCCCGCGGTGCAACCCCATGACGTTCCAACCCTGGGAACGGAGGTGAGCTGCGACGTGCCCGCCAATGAACCCCCGCGACCCCGTGACGAGCACGCGGGGCTTTCCAGGGTCGAATTCACCCACGGGCGAGCCTTTCGATCGAGCGGGTGAGGTTGGCGCGGGCTTGGGATTCGTAGAGCCGGCGGAATCGCTCGGTGGCGTAGAGGAACGGGCGCTCCAGGAATTGCTCGAGCATGCCCCGGCGCTTGGAGCGGAACAGGGGACCGGGCACCCATTTGTACTCCCGGCGGACGTCAGCCTCGTAGCGGTCGAACCGCTCCTCCCCGCGGCCGAGGATCGACAGGTCGATGTCGAGCATGAGCGCGCCGTCGCCCTCCGTGGGGTGATCCGTGTGCAGCGTACCCATGATCATGGCGTGGACGCGCTCGGCCGCGTCGGCGTCCGCACCGCCCTCTGTGAGCAGTTTCACCGCCCACTCGGCGCTCTTCAGCTCGCTATCGGACGACCGCGTCTTGTAGACGGCGTCGTGCAGCCAGAGCGCAAACTCGACCTCGTCAGCACGCTCGCAAAGGTCGCGGCACCCATCGAACTCTGCCAGGCACTCGAGGAGGTGCTCTGTCGTGTGGTAGGCGCGGTGACCCTCGCTGTAGGCGGCCGCGATCTGGTCGAACGCGTCCGCGGGTACGGCCAAGGCCATGCGCCCGATCAGAGCGTTCCAACGATCTCTGGGGAGTGCGAGGAGGGTCATAGGCTGAGCTGATGGCGGGTGGCCGCTTCGGTGCAATGGGAGGGTAGGATCTCTAGCTCGGGCCGCCTTTGGTGGAGCTCCGTCAGGAGTCCCAGGGTCTGACGGTACTCGCCGGTGCTGTCAAAGAGCAGGCGCGTGATGTTGCTCGGCATGATGCTCTCCCGGAAGCTCCTTGAGGTCCAGCAAGCGTCGGCCGCAAGGAGGAGAGGAGTGGGCCCCGCGCGACGTACGAAGAGGCCGATCTGACCCACGGCGTGACCCGGCAGGGGCACCGCCATGAGGGACCCGTCCCCCAAGAGGTCCGCGCCGCGCCGGAACGGCTGGAACTCCGGAGCGAGCTCGGTGAAGGCGTGCTCTTCGATCGGGTCGGAGCGTTCCTCGAAGTCCTTGGGGATCAGGTTCGGCAGGAAGCCCTTCCCCAGGGCCCGCAGTCCCTTGAGGCGCGCTACGTCCTGCCATGCGCTGCGGAGATAGACGAAGCGGGCGCGGGGGAAATCGGCCAGGCCCGCCACGTGGTCCGCGTGGAAATGGGAGGCCACGATCAGCTCGACGTCCCGCGGTTCAATGCCCCGTGCCTGGAGCTGGGGCGCCGCGAAACGATCGGCCGAAGTGGTGACCGGCGTGACGGCGTTGTAGATACGTCCCGTCAGTTGCCGCTTTGCGTCCAGGTACCCTTGACCGTAGCCGGTATCGAAGAGGATGGGGCCGCGCGTTGGATGCTCCAGGAGGGTGAACATCGCCGGGAACTGCATCCGACGCGGCCGCCAGTTACGAAGCACCACGTGTTCGGGGTGCACGCAGTAGCCGGTCTCCATCACCGTGACGCGAACCTCGCTCACCGTTGCCCCCGGGCGGCTCGTTCGTGGGCGATGAAGCGCTGAATTCCCTCCTCCATGGTCACCTCCGGATCGTATCCGAGCACCGAGCGTGCGGCCGAGATGTCGAGGGTCGCGTCGAGGCTAAGGGAATCCACGGAGTAGCGCGTGAGACGCGGCTCGCCGGCGCGGCGGAAGGTGCGATGCAGCGACTCGGCCATGAGCGCGGCGGCCCGTGCGGCCCCCCGTTTCACCGTTCGGGTCGGAGCCTGGAGGCCAAGCTCTGCGCAGAGGCGCGCGATGAGGGGCCAGAGCTGGACCGGCTCGCCGCCGGTGATGTTGAAGGTGCGCCCCGTGGCGCCTTCGCCTGCGAACAGCGCGAGTTCGATCGCTTGGGTCGCGTTGTCGATGTACGTGAGATCGATGTGGTTCTTGCCGTTGCCAATCACAGGGAGCCGGCGGTCCTCGAGGGCGCGCAGCAGCCGCGGGAAGAGGGCCGTGTCCCCCGGTCCGAAGAGCGCCCGCGGCCGCAGGATAATGGCGCCGACTTGGTCCCCTGCACGGCGGACGAGCTCCTCGCCGATGCGCTTGGTCGCGGCGTAGTGGTTAATGGACGGACTGGGGAGCGGGTGGTCTTCACGGACGAACTCGAGGGGCTCCCCCTCGCAGTAGAGGCTTGGGGTCGAGATGTGTACAAGCCGCCTTGCGCCCGCTTCCCGAACCGCCTTGAGCACGTTCTCCGTGCCGCGCACGTTGGATGACTCGAAGTCCTTGCGCCGGCCGAAGGGCGCGGACTTTGCCGCTGCATGCACGACGGCCTCCGGCCCGAAGCGGCGGCAGCCGTCGATGAAGTCCTCCGCGGAAGCGGCACCGAGGTCTGCGCCCACGGTGGCAGCGCCGCACTTCGCAAGGCGCTCGAGCGCGCGCGGATCGCGTCCGTGGGCCAGGACCTGGTGCCCCTGACGCAGGAAGCGGCGGGCTGCTGCGCCCCCGAGGAAGCCGGTGGCTCCGGTGATGGCAATTCTCAATGGGATCACCGGGGAGGCTAGAACCGCAGGAGGGCCCCTGCCATGGAGAGCCCTGCGCCGGTCCCAAAGAGAAGTGTCCGGTCCCCGCGCCCCAGGCGTCCGGAACGGACGGCTTCGTAGAGGGTGCATGGCAATGAGGCAGCGACGCAGTTGCCGAGGCGATCGAGGGTGACCGCGGTGTGTTCGGGGGCGACGCCAAATCGCTCCATGGCTTCAAGGCCCACTTTGCTGGGTTGGTGAGTCACCGCCAAGCGCACGCCCGACTCCCCAGGCCGACCCACGCGCCCGCTCCGAATGCCCGGGTCGAGGGCGTCAAAGAACTTGCCCGCGCGTCGCAGGCAAAGCTGAAGCACCCCTTGTCCATTCATGACGAAGCGCAACTCGTCTGGGTCGGCGCCTTCCCGCCCTGGGTGAAGGCGAGTCCCGCCCCCACGGATCGACGTGAGGTCCGCGCCTTGGCTCCAGGTACGGAGCAAGAACCGTTCGAGGCAGGCGGGTTCGCCCGCCGGCGTTGGCGTGACGACGGCCGCGGCGGCCGCGTCCCCCCAGAGGGACTCCGACTTGGGGTCCACTCCCGCGACCCCCATGGAGCCGATCTCAGTGCTGACGATGAGCACGCGCCGGTGGCTGCCGGCGGCGATCAAGGCGGAGACCACGTCCATGGCCACGAGGAAGCTCAAGCACGTCGCGTGCACCGTGAAGGAGGGGATGCCCGAGCGCTCCAGGCCGAGGGCCCGCTGGACCAGAGGCCCGCCGTCGGGGATCGCTTGCTCGGGGGTCCCGGAGGCGTTGACGATCAAGTCGAGGTCGCCCGGCGCGAGCCCCGCGTCCGCAATGGCCTCCCGCGCGGCTTCGCCGCCCATGAAGCTCGCGGTCTCGCCCCCCGCGACATCCGCACGCCGGCGTTCCCGCACGCCGGTCTTGTCTTCAATCCAGCCCTCGGGAAGGTCGAACTGGGCTTCGAGCGACGCGTTGGTCACAACGCGCTGGGGAAGGTAGCGACCGAGGCCCGCAATCTTCACGGGCCGCGGGACGTAGGAGGGAGCTTCTGGAATCGTCATGGGGCGCCGGGTTGCACCCGGCGCCCCACGATACGGAGTCCATCTCGGCAGCTTCGCTCAAGGGCGCTGATCGATGCAATC
>CAJXRJ010000413.1 GCA_913058555.1 uncultured bacterium | reverse complement strand
AGTCTCGTGGGCTCGGAGATGTGTATAAGAGACAGGTGACGGTCGTGCCGCCGGGTGAAGTGTCTGCTACCGGCCCAGGGAGCATGCCCGATTCCCGAGGCGTGGCGAGGATCGTCGCGACGGCGTCCACGAAGGCCCCGCGGTCCACGTCGGGGCCCGGGCCCAGGTCGAGGTACGACTCGTCGGCCAGGCGGCGGCCGAGGGAGGTCGTGTACTCGCCTTTGAGTTCAAGGGACTCCTCGAGGGTGATGTATTCGAAGCGGTCATTGGCTTCGTCTTCGGAGGCACCGAGGGGGACAAGGGCCGCGGCGAAGTGCACGCCGGAGGGTTGGGTTGGCGGCGGCATTTCGATGAGCGCGCCCGTCCAACCGGGAAGGTCCAAGGGATACACAGAGACCTCGTCGGATCGGAAGAGCGTGGTGGCCACCACGGGCGGGGCCACGTGCGAGGCGTAGAGCATGGCGGCGCACCTCATCTTGTCGGGCTCGTCGCGAAGGAGCCGAAGGACACGCAGGGGATCGGCGAAGCCCAGGGTGCGGACGGCGACGTGGGCGAAGAGGCAGTGCCCGGCGTGGTAGGGATCCTGGAGCAACTCGCGGCGCATCTGTTCGAAGAGCGCGATGAACTCGGCGTCGCTCTGGAAGGGGAAGTCGTTGCCGAGCGCGTCCCGGTGGTCGATCTCGTCCCATCCATCGCCGTCTTGATCCTCGGCTGGGTCCATTGTTGGATTCCCGGTCGGGCCCCCGTGCGAGGTCCCGGATTCGGACACCGTCCCGCCGCCGCCGGTGAGGCCCGATGCGTCGGTGACTTCCAACGCGGGGTCGGGGCCGAAGCCAAAATGGGCGTCCCCTTGGGCCGTGTGCCCGCTGAAAAGTTGGAAAGTGGAGTCGAGCAATTCGTGGGTGGGTTCACGGAAGATCATCGGTGGTTGGGGCCCCTGTCATTCGGGGCGCAGGCCCATGGCATGTGCCCGGGAAGGGCCACAAGGGGCGATTCCCCATGTGGCGCCATCGCGCGGGGGCTGGGCACGGCCCCCGGCGACGTAGGGGAAGACGAGCGAAGACTCTCGAGGTAACAGGCGTGCGGAGAAGTCCTAGGGTTCGTAGACTCTCCGGCGTGTCTTCGGTCTCGCTTCCCGGGCCGGGGCACGCTTACCTCCCTCAGGCGTCGAGCTTTGACTCCGCCCGGGACGGCCTCAGTGATCGGTCCGTGGGCTGGAATCACTGGCTAGATCGACTGGCTAGATCGACTGGTTCGATCGACTGGTTCGATCGACTGGCAGGGCGATGCGGTGGGCGACTGCACTGCTGGGCGACAGCGGATTTCAAAGGGCGGAAGGTCTGGGCGCACCGATAGGGGCGATCGTGCGATCAGGAAGGAGCGTTCTTGGCTTCTCCCCCCGGTCCCCCGATTCCGGCCACGGCCCGTCCCCGCGCATGTCCTTCGATTCGTCTGCTTCGCGTACGCCTTCCTTCGGTCCTGAATCCACGCGCGACCTGGTCGGGCGGCTGCTCTACGACGTGCTGGCGAAGGAGGAGGGCGAGGAACGCGATGGGTTCCTCGCCGAGCTCGACGTGAGCCATCCCGAGCACGCCGTGGAGATCCGGTCGCTCGCCCATTGGGGGCATTTGCTCGATCGATTCAAGGCGCCGGTGGAGCCCGAAGCGGGCACCGTGCTCGGGGGGTATGAGCTCGTGTCGCTGCTCGGTGAGGGGGGCTTTGGGCGCGTCTGGCGGGCGAAAGCGCGCGAGGCCGGCCTACCGGATGTGGCCCTGAAGATCGTGAAGGCGGGCATCGACACCGAGGCGGTGCTGCGGCGCTTCCAGAGGGAGCGGGAGGTGCTCGCGCGGCTCAAGCACTCGGGGATCGCCGCGATCCAAGACGGCGGGCGCACCGATGGTGGCCGGCCCTACATCGTGATGGAGCGGGTGCTCGGTGAGCCGATCACAAAGTACGCTTCGGTGCGTGGCCTCGATCCCGAAGACGTGGCGCGGCTCATGGTGCGCGTGTGCCGGGCGGTGGAGCACGCCCACGGGGAAAAGGTGCTGCACCGGGACCTCAAGCCGTCGAACATCCTGGTGGCCGAAGAGGACAACGTCGCGTGGCCGAAGGTGATCGATTTCGGCATCGCGTCGGTTCTGAGCGACGGGGCGGACCTCGGGCCGACGATCACCGAGGAGGGGCGCCCGGTGGGCTCGCCGGGGTACATGAGCCCGGAGCAGGCGGGGTACCTCGAGGCCAAACGGGCACAGGGTGGATTTGATGGCCGAACGGATGTGTTTGCCCTCGGGCGAATCCTGTTCGAGCTGGTGACGGGGCAGGCGGCGGTGGACTTTGGCACCGCCGCGGGGCCAAGGCTCGCGCGGCTCATGGACGAGGCGTTCGAGCGCGGCAACCAAAGCCCGCGCAGGCTCGCCCAAGCCCTTGGGAGGCCGGCGGTGGGCCAGGACCTGGACGCGATCATCCAGCACGCGACGGAGACGGAGCCGGACCGGCGCTACGGTTCCGTCGCGGAGCTGCGCGCTGACCTGGAGCGCTTCCTGGACGGCGAGTCCGTGGAGGCGCGCCCGCCCGGAGCGATGGAACGCGGGCGGCGGTTTGGGCGGCGGCATCGTCCGGTGCTCTTGCCCGCGGCGGTCCTGGTGGCGGGCCTTGGGGCATCGCTGGTGTACGTCACGGGGGCCCAGCGGCGCGCGGTCCATGCGAACGAGCGTCTGACCCAAACGGTGGCGGTCCAGTCCGAGCTGATCGGGAACGTCGACGTCGCGGCCATGGGCGGCGACCTGCGGGAGGAGGTGCTGGCGCAGCTGGGGCTCGGGCTCGGCGAAGGGCCGGAGCGCGAGGCGCTGCTCGGCAAGGTGGCGCGGCACGTGGACTTCACGGGCCTCGCGCGCGGCGTGGTGGAGCGAAGCGTGCTCGATCCCGCGGAGGCGGCGCTCGAAGAGCAGTTCGGCGACGACCTGGCGTCGCGGCAAGTGGTGACCGCGACGATCTTGGATGTGCGCAAGCGCCTGGGGCTCTTTGGGGGCCGCGGGCGCACGGCGGAGGCGCTGCACGAGATGGCGGTGGAGGCCTACGGCGGGGATTCCCTGGAGGCGGCAGCGACGCTCATGGAGATGGGGTGCGCGTCCTTCGAGCGCGGGCTCTCAAGCGACGCGGAGAAGCACTTTCAAAAGGCGCTGGACATGTACACGGAGGTCCTTGGACCGAAGTCGAAGGAGGGGCTGCTCCCGAGGCACTACCTCGCGCGGGTCAAGCTCACGGGGGGGGACCATGATGGGGCTCTTCTCGGGCTAATGGAAGTTGCCGAGGACGCCCAGGCGCTCGGGGTTTTGGAGGGCGAAACGCTCGAAGGGACGTGGTTGATGATCGCGAGCTGCCACGAGCGATCGAGGGAGTTCCTTCTCGCCCTGGAGGCGTGCGAGAAGGCCGAGGCACTCGTCGCGGCGCGCGAGGGCGCCGATGACTTCCGCAAGCTCGAACCGCGGCTCGCCATGGCCCGGATCCGGGCCTCCCTCGGACAGACGAAGGAGGCGTTAGAGCTCCTAGAGGAGGTCCTGCCCAAGGTGCGCGAGAGCTTTGGGGATACCCACCAGCGCACGATGTCTGTGCTCGTGGCGGCGGCGAACGCGCGCTTCCAAGCCGGGGATGTGGCGGGGGCCCTCGAGGCGACCCAGCTCCTCTACGCCGCCCAGGAGGCGCTCTTGACCGCGTCGCACCCGGAGACGCTGCGGGTGATGGCGAACCGGCTCAAGATGCTCAACGTGCTGGGGCGCTACGACGAAGCGGGGCCGCTGGGGGAGCAGGCGGTGCAGCACGCGCGCGGTTCGATCTCGGGGGATAACGAGGTGACCGGGGCGCTATTGATTCAGCGGGCCACGACCCTTGCGGGACAGGCACGCCTCGACGAGTGCATGGAATGCCTCGAGGAAGCCGTCGGCGTCTATGAGGGATGCCTGCCGGAAGGACACACGCGGCGCCAGCTGGCCTATGCGATTGCGGTGCAGTTCTACACGGCCATCCAAGGCATGCGCCCGGACCAGGACTTCGCGCCGCAGATCGCGAAGTACCAGGCGAAGCTCCAGTGAGCGGAAACGGAGGCGCGCCCATGGACCCGCGGGATCCGGCGGGGGGCTTCTTCGTATCGGGTGCCCATGCGGCGCCGAGGGTTCGCGGACTTCAGTCGTCCGGCTGGCCGTCGCCGCGCAGCCCCCACTCCCGCGCGAGCCAGGCTTGGAGGTAGAGCCAAGTCTCCTCGGTCTTTCGCCGCGAGAGCCCAAGGGCGGCGCCCGCGCTGCGTGGGCTGAGGCCGCCGAAGCGCACCATCTCGAGGAGGTCGGCTTGGGCGGGCTCGGTCTTGCGCAGGCTCTCGACCGCCTCGTCGAAGAAGAGCACGATCTCGGGCGGGGACTCCATGGCGAGGCCCTCCTCCGCGACGATGGGGGCAAGGGACGCTCCGCCGCGTTTGAGGGCGGCGCGCCGCCGGGCGGAGTCCATCAGAATCGTCTTCATGGCCGTGGAGGCGTAGCGCAGGAACTCGCCTCGGCTCTCCCAATCGGTGGGCGGCGCCTCGGGGGCGCTGAGGGCGCGATTTTCAAAGGCGGTGCGCAGGCGCAGGTAGAGCTCAGAGATCAGAACACCCGCCTGCATGGTGACCTCGCGCGCCTCATGGCGCATGAGCCCCTGGGCGATGCGCTCCATCTCGGGGCGCAGGATCGAGAAGACCTCGTTGTGGGCTTCGAGGTCGCCACCGGCGGCGCGTTGGATCCAGTGCGTGGGCTTTTCCATAGGGAAGCAGGTGCCCGAGTGGAGCGGGCTGAGGGTGCAGAGAGCGTAGTCGGGATTCAGTCACCACACGCAAGGGGGCCACGGGGATGTACGGGAATCGACCAGTTTCTGAACGGCCGCTGGGGGGGGGCTGGGTGAAGCCCGTGGGCGCGCCCGTGCCGCTGGCGGAGCGATCGGCTGGTCATGGGTGGATCCCCCGTGTGACTCAAGAGGCAAGAGGCAAGGGGTGCTTGGGGCACCGAGCCCCATGGCGGCCTTTTCTTCGGAATCGTGTACAGCGCCCGGATGGGTCTGCGTCTTGCCCAGTGACCACCCGCTCCGGCGTGGGCCATGTGCCCGGGCCGTCCCTGCTTGCGGGGTCCTGTATCGACGCGTCCTTCCCCCTTCTACGGACCGCGCGCGACGGACAGAAGCCAACAGCGGTTCCATGGGCGCCAAGCGCCCCCTCTCTTCGATGAAGACTTCTATCCTTACCTTCCTTGGCGTCGCCGCGGCGACGTCCTCCATGAGTTCGGCACAGTTTGGAACGGCGATCACGTTCACCAGTTCCCCGCTCTCCGACTTTGTTCCCTACGACATCGACCTCGACGGAGACCCGGATCTGCTCGGAACCGAGGCCGGCTCCTTTGGCCGCCTTGTTTCGATCGAGAACCTGGGCGACGGGACCTACGGCACGGCCCAGGGGCTCAGCACCAACAACCTCACGCGGGCGCAGCTCGTCCTGGGCGATCTCAGCGGCGACGGGCGCCTGGACGCGATCGTCGCGGAGACCAACGGGGACATGTGGTGGTACGAGTACCTCGGGCCGCTGTCGTTCGGAGTGGCGCAGCCCATCGGCGTGCTGAGCGGCGGAATCGAGGAGATCGAGGCGGCGGATCTCGACGGAGACGGCGACCTGGACTTCGCGATCGTGAGCGAGTTCCGGGACACGGTCTATTGGGTCGAGAACGAAGGGGCGGGCGGCTTTGCCGACGCGGTGCCCATTTCGAATGATGTGCGGTCGGTGCGGGACGTTGTGATCGGCGATCTCAATGGGGACGGCCGGCCAGACTTGGTGACGGCTTCGTTCGAGGACGACAAGGTGGCGTGGTTCGAGAATCTTGGTGCCGGTAGTTTTGGGCCGCAACGAGTGATCTCGTCGGGGGCCGACGGCCCAAGGGGAGTCGCCGTGGCGGATCTCAATGGCGACGGGAGCCTTGACGTGCTTTCGGCGTCCTCCAACGATCGGGAAGTGTCCTGGTACCGGAACCTTGGCACCGGGTTTTTCGGCACGCAGCAGATCATTGGCTTCACGGTATCGGGGACGTACAGCGTCGGCGCGGCCGACGTGAACATGGATGGCGAGATCGATGTTTATGCGGGGGCGTTCACGAACGGCGCGTCGGATGTGAGCTGGTTCGAGGGCCTTGGCTTTGGGTTCTTTGGCGTTGAGCAGGTACTGTCGTCGAACCTATCGGGATCGTCGACAGTCCGCTTCTACGACGCCGATGAGGACTCGGACATTGACGTCGTGACGGACAGGGGCTGGACGCCCTCGGTGTCGGATCTGGGAACGGTGTACTGCACCAGCAACCCCAACTCCGCGGGGGACGTGGGCACGATTCGAGTGACGGGATCCACGAAGCGCTCGCTCAACGCCATCACCCTCAACGCGAGCCTCATGCCGCCGTCGACCTTCGGGATCTTCGTGACGTCGAGGAACGCCGGGATGGTCGTGGGGCCGGGCGGTTCCCAGGGGGTGCTGTGTCTTGGGAGCTCCATCGGGCGCTACCAGGGGCCGACGGAGATCCTCTTCACGGGGGTGCAGCGGGGGTTCAAGCTCGGGATCGACTTGGACGCGATCCGCACCCCGACGGGTTCGACATCGGTCTTGGTCGGTGAGACTTGGCGCTTCCAGGCTTGGCACCGGGATACGGCCATGGGGATGGCCACGTCGAACTTCACGGAGGCTTCGGCGGTGACGTTTGACTGAGAGGGGGGGCAGCGCCGAAGGCGCTGATGTGTGGCTATGGCTCGCCGCGCTGATACGCCTTCGGCGTATCAG
>CAJXRJ010000412.1 GCA_913058555.1 uncultured bacterium | reverse complement strand
ATCTACACACTGCATATCGTCGGCAGCGTCAGATGTGTATAAGAGACAGCTCGTCATCGGTCAACATCCGCTTTGGGCCCTCGACGTCCACGACGCGGATGCCGTTTACGGCGCTTCCGATCAGCCCCTTCGACCTCTCGACCTATGTTCTGACCCCGGGTTTCAACTTCCCGGGTCAAGGCCCTGCTTTCCTGCAGTGTGGAACGTTCTCTCGGGTTGACGTGGATCTCTCCACGAACCAGATCGAAGACCTCGCCGCCAATATGGACGGCGACAACGTCGCAGGCAACGTCAACCGTAACGCCGCCACGACGTTCTTCGCCACGGGCGCTGGCCCCGGCATCGTCAACGCGCCGGTGCTTCCGGACGTGATCTACGCCGGCCGCGGCGGTTCCCGCCCGGGCCTTTCGGTGCTCGACCTGAACGGCTATGGCCAGTCCACGGGTAACCCGTTGACGACCATGCCTTCGCCCCTTCGCGGCGAGTCGCGCTTCCCGTTCGACCCGAACGTGTCCTTGAACCCGGCCGTGCGCCCCGCCCTTGTGCCGGGTGACTGCACGATCGACGGGGGCTCTGCGGGTGTGTTCACACTGACGTTTGACAGCTCGCTCCAGGACCTCGTGATCGCGGCACCCCTGGTGAGCGCGGTGACGGACCTGCACGCAGGCCATGCACTGGACGGAACGCTGCGCAACGCGCCGCCTCCCTTCGGCTGCCAGTCCAACGGTGGTTACATCTGTGCCTCGGACGGTCTCAAGATCATCGCGGCCGTCGCCGGCAACCAGCCGAACACGATCGCTCCGGTCCAGACCAACCAGTTCGGCGCCCTCAACCCGGGCTACGAGAACCTGGTTTCCTGGTCTCCCCACCCGAACCCGCCGAAGCTCACCTTCCCGCCGAACTGCGTGACGCCGTTCCTCGGTGGTGAAGCTCCGTCCTCGGTGACGAGTACCAACAACCTGCTTGTGACTGGTAACCCGTTCCCGAACCCGTCGGCCGGTATTCCGCCCAGTGGACTTCTGTCCCTTGAGCAGAACCAGTTCTTCATCGGGCCGTCGGTGGGTCAGACGCAGCTCGCGGGCTGCCTCCCGTACCAGATCCGTCAGCAGATCGGTCACTTCATCTACATCGCGGACCGTCCGCGGAACGAAGTGGTCGTGTTCAACTCGAACCGCATGACGGTCATCGAGCGCATCCCGGTTCCGGACCCGACGTCGATGGCGATGTCCCCGAACCTTGACGTGCTGGCGATCTCGAACCAGCTCGCCGACACGGTGACCTTCATCGACATCAACCCGGCCTCCGCGCGCTTCCACGAAGTCGTGCAGATCGCCGAGGTGGGTAACTCGCCGCGTGGAATCGCGTTCGAGCCGACCAACGAAGACTGCATCGTCTGCAACGAGCTTGCGAACTCGATCTCGATCATCAGCGCCCAGAACCTTCAGGTGCGCCGGACGATTACTTCGCAGCTCAACCGCCCGTTCGAGCTTTGCATCACTCCCCGGATGATCAACTTCTCGTTCAACCGGACGGTGTACTTCGGCTACATCCTGAACCGCTCGGGCAACGTGGCTCTCTTCGAGTCCGGTCCCAACGGCGTGAACGGCTGGGGCTTCGACGACGTCATCGGCATCGTGCCGTTCGATTTCCAGGCGCCCAAGACGGTCCAGATCGACCCGATCAACCTGGACGCTTCGGTGTACATCGTGCACGAGGGGCCGATCGATTCGTCGACCGGCAACCCTGGTCAGCTCGGCGACGGCGCGGTTTCGCGTCTGCGCATCGAGAGTGCCCTTGGCGGTCCTATCCCGCTCTCTGGCAACAGCACGGTGAACCCGAACTTCCGCGATGCTCAGTTCAGCGTTCCGCTGTCCCTGAGCCAGTCCGCGGGTCAGCTCTCGGGTATCCCGATCGACATTGCCTTCGACAACCAGCGTAACTTCGGCGGCCAGCCCGGTGCGGCCAACGTCTTCAGCGCGGGTTCGCCCTTGCCGGCCAACAACAAGGGCCAGTATCGGACCATCGGCGGTGCTGCGGTCAACTCCTCGGAGTCCCAGTTCCTCTTCGCCTCGGTCCCGAACCCGGTCGGCGGCAGCGGCGTCATCGACGTGCTCCGCCTGGGCCAGTCCGGCGCGGCGCTCTTCGACACCGACGCCTATGTGCCCGGTGTCCAGTCGGTGCCGGTCCCGCTTGTGACGATCCTCTCGGATTACTTCCGCCAGTAGGGTCGAGCAGATGCTGAGCGGGGCTCGCCCCCGTTCCATTCAGACGGCGCGCCCGGATGTCACGGCATCCGGGCGCGCCGTCCTTTCTATTCGCCCCATGCTGGCCGCACCAATTCGCAGGGAGCGGGGCTCGGGAGGGGCGAGGCATTGGGCTAAAATGCGGCCCCCTGTCCGCCCTGACCTCGACCAAAAGGCCCACGACCCTTGCCCGATCCCAAAGCCGTCCGTTCCATGTTTGCCGGGATCGCCGGTCGCTACGACGTGGCGAATCGCGTGCTTTCTGGGGGGGTGGACCGCAGCTGGCGCAAGCGCGTCGTGAAGCGAGCCGGGGGTGACCTGACGGGCAAAGTGGCCATTGACGTTGCCTGCGGCACGGGCGATCTCGCGGGGGCCTTGGATAAGGCAGGGGCCCGGGTCCTGGGGGTCGACTTCACGTTCGAGATGGTGGCGTTCGGCCCCAAGAAGGTGCGCCCCGGCATGTGGGTGCAGGGGGACGGCCTGCGGCTCCCGGTTGGCGACGGGACCGCGGACCTCGTGACCATTGCGTTTGGTCTGCGAAACGTCGAGGATCGCCGCGTTTGCTTTGCGGAGATGCTCCGGGTGCTGCGCCCCGGAGGGCGGGCCATCGTGCTCGAGTTCGGCATGCCCGACCCTGATATCTTCGGGCGTGTCTACAAGGGTTACTTGACCCACGTCCTGCCGCGTATCGGCGGCGCCCTCAGCGGCGATCGATCGGCGTACACCTATCTGGACGATACCGTCCAGAAGTGGCCCGACGCCGAGACCCTTCGACAGGAGATGGCGCAGGACGGCTTCGTGGATTGCACGGTAGAGCGCCTCTGGCGTGGGATTGCTTGTCTCCACGTTGGGGACAAGGCTAGGTAGCGTCCCTTGGCGCATGCATCAGGTGAGCCGGAGCCCGGCCCAGAAGAGCTCCCCGAAGTGCACATCGGTGCGCGTTGGGAGCGCATCGGATCCCCGAAGCGCAGGCGCCGCCAATCTGGCCAGGCGGAGTTGTTTGCAGACGAGGTCGTCGAGTACGAAGACGACGAGCTGGAGGATGACGACCTCGAGTTCGACGACGAAGGCGAGTACGAGGAGCACGGCGAGTATGACGACGAAGAGTACGACGAGGACGAAGAGGACGAGGAGCTAGAAGAGCACGCCGAGGACGAGTGGGAGGACGAGGAAGACTCCGAAGAGGAAGGCGAGGAGGAAGACTGGTGGGACGAGGATGCGGACGACTACGCGCCCCCCGAGATTACGAGGACCCTGCGTTTCGGTGTCCTATCGATGGCCCCGCTCTTCCTTGGCTACGAGCTGGCGCTTGCGGCGAGCTCCCCCGCGGGATCTGCCCGCTCCGTGGCGGAGGTCGTGATGAGCGTTCCCCTCGAGCCCTTCGGCCACGACGTCGACATCATGCGCCGCCTATGCCTCGTCGTCGGGCTAGTGCTGGCTTTTGCCTTCTCGAGGCGTCAAGTGGGGCCCCATGGGGAGCGTCTTTTGCCGCGGACGCTGCGCGTCATTGCGGAGGGCGCGCTCGGTGCGGTGGTGCTCGGGCCGCTGCTCGTACTTGCCGCAGGGTACGCAGAGCCGCTTGTGGGGCCCTTGGCCGGAGGCCCATCCATGCGGCCCCCGTCGGGCGTGCAAGAGGCGCTGCTCGCCATGGGCGGAGCGGCCTACGAGGAGCTGGTGTTCCGGATCCTGTTGCTCTCACTAGCCTATGTGGTCATCCGACGCGGATTGATGTGGGTGGGCACCGCAGAGCGCTCCGCCGGGATCCTTGCGGCGATCGGCGCTGGCCTCGTCAGCGCCACGATTTTCGCAGCGAGCCACCTGGCATGGGCCACCGCTTGGCTGGGGGGCGGCGGCGAGCCGTTTGAGGCCAGCGCGTTCACCTGGCGCATCTGCGCCGGCATTCTTCTGGCCCTTCTGATGGTTTGGCGCGGCGTGGGAGTCGCAGCGTGGGCCCATGCGTTCTACAACCTCAGCTCCCTTCTCGGTTTGACCGACCCATGAGCGACGACACACAAGCCCCCCTGCGATTCTTCGTGGGCCTCACTGGCGGCAGCGGGCATGCCTACGCCGAACGCATGATCGTGGAGCTCCTCAAGGCTGGATGCCTCGTGGATCTCTCCATCACCGACGCGGGAGCCAAGGTCTTGCGCCATGAGCTCGGCATCGAAGCGGGGGGTCGAGGGGAGTTGCTCCGGGAATCGCTCCCCGGATGGCTTGGGCCCAAAGGGATCGACGGCGCTCTGATCGAGCGGGCTGTCCGTGTCTTCCCCAGCGACGCCATCGAGGCCCCAGCTGCGTCGGGAACGTCGCTCACCGGTGGCGTGATCGTGACCCCATGCAGCATGGGGACCTTGGCCCGTGTCACCGCCGGCTTCAGCTCTAACCTCGTGGAGCGCGCCGCGGACGTGGCCCTCAAGGAGGGGCGCCGGTTGCTCCTGATGCCAAGGGAGACGCCGCTCTCTGAAATCCATCTCGAGAACATGCTCCGCGCCGTGCGTCTCGGGGCGATCTGCCTCCCCTGCATGCCGGGCTTCTATCACCTGCCAAAGACCATCGACGACCTCGTGGGGCACGTGGTGGGCAAGGCCATGGACCGCCTGGGAATCCAGCAGAACGTCGGCGCCCGGTGGCAGGGGTTCGTCGAGCCCGCGGGGGATCCAGGGACCTCTCAGCCGACTCTCCCCCGGGCAGGCACCGAGGCCCCCGGGGCTCAGCCATGAGCAAGCTCACGCTGACCCTGAGTCTCGTGAAGTTCAGCCACTCGGTCTTCGCGCTGCCCTTCGCCCTGATGGGCGCGTGGCTGGCCGCAGGCGGGCCGCCCGCGAACCGCGTCCTTGGGCTGATCGTCGTGGCGGCGGTGGCCGCTCGCACCGCCGCCATGGCGTTCAACCGCGTGGTCGATCGGGACATCGACGCGCTCAACCCGCGCACGGCGGGGCGCGAGATCCCCAGTGGGCGCCTCGGGCTCGGGTACGCAAAGGCCTTGACCGCCGGGTCGATCGCGCTTTTCGTGGGCGCGGCCTTCGCCCTCAATCCCCTCGCTGGCTGGCTCTCCTTTCCGGTGCTTGGGGTGCTCCTTGGCTACAGCTTCGTGAAGCGCTTCAGCGCGGCCGTGCACTTCGTGCTTGGCCTAGCCCTCGGGCTGGCGCCCCTGGGGGCATGGATCGCGGTGCGCGGCAACTTCGAGGGGGACCTGGTGCCGATCCTCACGCTCTTCCTGACGGTTTGGACCTGGGTCGCAGGCTTCGACCTCATCTATGCATGCCAGGATGCGGACTTTGACCGGGGCCGTGGGCTGCACTCGGTGCCCGCGAAAATCGGCATCGCCAATTCCCTACGGCTCTCGCGTCTCCTGCATCTCGTCACAGTGGCGACCCTCGTCTTCCTGGGGGTCCGCACGGACCTCGGCTGGGTATGGTGGTGCGCTGCGGGCGCGGCGGCGGCGTTGCTCGCGTGGGAGCAGAGCCTCGTGCGGGCGGACGATTTGAGCCGCGTCAACGTCGCCTTCTTTACCGTCAATGGTTGGGTGGGAATCGCCCTATTCGCCGGTTTGGCGGTGGATATGGCCGTTTTCTCCTCCGGCCAGGTGGCCTGAATCCATTCCAGCGCGGGGCCCCATTCCGCATACTAGGACTCCCATGGCGAAGAAGAAGGCATCCCGAAAGCGCACCCAAGAGCCGCCCCCAGAGGACGGTCTGCGCGCGCTTGCCCGCACCTTGGAGGGTGGCCTCCCGCCCCTCGTGGTCCTGCGCGGGGAAGAGCGTTACTTCCGGGAGCGGGGCATCACCATGGCGACGGCGGCGGCCCGCGAGGCGGGCATGGAAGTGTGCCGCCATGATGCGATCGACCCCGAATACAGCGCGGCTGCGCTTCTCGACGACCTCTCGACGGGGGCGCTCTTCCAAAGCGCACGATGTGTCGTCGTTCACGGTGCTGATCGCATCGTCACGGAACGCGCGACAAAGTTCTCCGCGCCGATTCGCGACGCCATCAAGGCGAGGCTTTCCACCGGCGCCGAAGGGTTGATCGTGCTCTCCGGCGACAAGCTGCGTGCGGACAACCCCATCGCCAAGCTGGCGGCCGAGGCCGGGTGGCCCGTCGTGGGTTGCAGACGGCTCTACGACAGCCCTCCCGCCTGGGACCCCGACCCACGGAAGGCCGAGCTGGTCCTTTGGTGTGCGGGCCGGGCGAAGGGCCTTGGGATCCCCCTCGACCTTGGGGAGGCCGCATACATTTGCGCCGCCACCGGCAACGACCTTTCCTCGATCGAGGACCAGCTGGCGCGCCTTGTGGGCCGGGGCCGGGAGGCCATTCAGGAGCTCATCGCATGGGACGCGACCGCATCCCCATGGGACGTGGCCGAGCAGATCGTGTCCGGTGACGTGAAGCGCGCGGTCGCGGGGATCGAGACCCTCTTCAACGGCGGCGCCAGCCAACGCGATGGCAGCCGCACGATCGACACCGCGGGCATCGTGGCCCAGCTTTCGGTGGCCGTGTCCGGCAAGCTGCGGGAGGCATTGAAGGCCGCCGCGGCGCTCCAATCGGGCATGTCACCGCCCCAGGCG
The DNA here is from genome assembly GCA_913058555.1 of uncultured bacterium. Classification (GTDB taxonomy): domain Bacteria; phylum Planctomycetota; class UBA1135; order UBA1135; genus Saltatorellus. Next base: position 84 of record CAJXRJ010000412.1, on the reverse strand, counting down.
ATCGCTGCGGCCGGCATCCGTGGTCCACGGGCGGCCACCGAGGCTTTTGAGAAGCGCCTGCGATCGCGGCCCCCTTCCCATTGG
>CAJXRJ010000411.1 GCA_913058555.1 uncultured bacterium | reverse complement strand
GGGCGGGAGCGGCAATACTGCCACCCCCGCCCCCGCTGCCCGTTGGCGGCGGTCCCCTGCAATCAGCCCTTCTGGACCCAGAGACCCCATGCGCTCCGATCTCGATATCGCCCGCGACGTCAAGCTTCGCCCGATCCAAGACGTCGCCGCCGACTACGGCATCCCCGAGGACTCCCTCGAGCCCTACGGCCGCTACATGGCCAAGGTGGACCACCGCCTCGGCTCGGAGGCGGGCCGCCGTGAGGGGGACTCGCCCAAGGCGAAGTACGTCGTCGTCACGGCCATCACGCCGACGCCCGCGGGTGAAGGCAAGACCGTGCACACGGTGGGCCTCTCCCTCGCTCTCAACAAGATCGGCAAGAAGGCTGCCTGCGCGATCCGTCAGCCCTCCATGGGCCCGGTGTTCGGCATCAAGGGCGGCGCGGCCGGCGGCGGCCACAGCCAGGTCGTGCCCATGGAGGACTTCAACCTCCATCTCACGGGCGACTTCCACGCGGTCACCGCGGCGAACAACCTCCTGTCCGCGGCCATCGACGCGTCGATCCTGCTGGACAACCCCCTCGACATCGACCCGAACCGCGTGACCTGGCGCCGGGTCATGGACGTCAACGATCGGGCCCTGCGCCAGATCACGACGGGACTCGGTGGCCCGAAGAACGGCGTGCCCCAGGAGAGCGGCTTTGACATCACGTCCGCCTCCGAGGTCATGGCGATCCTCGGCCTCAGCTCCGACCTTGCCGACGTGCGCAAGCGACTCGGCCAGATCGTGATCGGCGAGAACCGCAAGGGCGAGCCCGTGACCGCGGAGGAGCTCGGAGTCGCGGGCGCCATGGCGGCCATCCTACGCCGCTCCATCGACCCGACCGTCATGCAGACCACCGAGGGCACCCTCGCCTTTGTGCACACGGGTCCCTTCGCAAACATCGCCCACGGCAACTCGTCCATCGTGGCCGACCGCGTGGCCGCCCCCCACGTGGACTACCTGGTCACCGAGGCCGGCTTTGGCGCGGACATGGGCGCCGAGAAGTTCTTCGACATCAAGTGCCGCGCGTCGGGCATGAAGCCAGACGCGGTGCTGATGGTCGCTACCATCCGCGCCCTCAAGGTGCACTCGGGACACTTCCCCACCAAGCAGGGCCGCCCGCTGCCGCCGGAACTCTTCGAGGAGAACCCTGACGCCGTCCGCGAGGGCTGCTCGAACCTCGAAGCCCAGATCGAAAACGTGCGCAGCTTCGGCGTGCCCGTGGTCGTCGCCATCAACCGCTTCCCCAGCGACACCGAGTCTGAGATTGCGGTGGTCAAGGAGCGCGCCCTGGCCGCCGGCGCCCGCGCAGCGGAAGTCTCCGAGGTTCACGCGAAGGGCGGCGCCGGCGGCGAAGCCATCGCCAACGCCATCGTCGACGCCGCTGAGTCAGGCGAGGCCGACTTCCAGCTCGCCTACCCGGACGACCTCTCGCTCATGGAGAAGGTCGAATGCCTCGCGCTCAAACTCTACGGCGCAGGCTCCGTCGACTTCGCGCCCGCTGCCAAGGCCACGTTCGAGCGCCTCGAGAAGCTGCGCTACGGCCACTTGCCCGTCTGCGTCGCCAAGACCCAGTACAGCCTCTCCCACGACGCCCAATTCAAGGGCCGCCCCTCGGGCTTCGTCTTCCCCGTGCGCGAAGCACGCCTGGCCGCCGGCGCCGGTTTCGTCGTTGTCTACGCCGGCGCCATCATGACCATGCCCGGCCTTGGCCGAACGCCAGCGTTCAAGCAGGTGGACCTCGACGAAAACGGCGAGGTCGTCGGCCTCTTCTAATCGATGCGCCGCCGTCACGGAGCGCGCGCTCCGCGACCCGCAGCGCCAGGGCCTAGGGCGTGAAGGTCAGCTCGATCGCGCTCGTGAAGTTGCTCGTGGGCCCTCCGCCCACCAGCTGATCCCGGTGCCAGGCCTGGAAGTACCAGGTCTGGCCTGCGAGCGCCGCGACGGGGCCGTTCGCAGTCTGAAGCGCCGAGGGATCGAGGGGGACCGCGAAAGTTCCCCCAAGGCCACTCGACCGGACCTCGGAGGGCTCGTCGTAGCGGCCGATGGCGCCGGTGAGGCACAGGGCGCCCTCCGAACCCGCCACCAACACCGGGGCACCGATGGTGGCCGAACCCACGAACATGCCGAACTGATTCGCCGGCAGGCGGATCGCGCGCAAGCTCAGGTTTCCAGAGTCCGTCGAGGTGGACCCGTATGCGCGCAGGGTGCCGAATGCCCCTGTTGAGTTTGGCTGGCCGTAAGCACAAACCTCGGCGGCTGACCCGGCGCTGGGGATGCTCTCGCTCCCGTGCACCACGACCTCGTAGGCATTGCGAGACCACGCGTCCAGATCGCCGTCACCGTCGAGGTCCAGGAAGCCCGTGGACCCCGTGGAATAGAAGCTCGCTCCGATTCGCTGGGGCGAGCCGAACCCACCGTTGCCATCGGCGAGGAGAACGACGTCCTCGTTCGACGTGGTCTCGGCCCCGAAGGCCACGAGGTCCTCGAGGCCGTCGCCGTCCACGTCCAACGATCGAATGCGCGTCGCCATGTCGATCCCGGCGACGGACAGCGGCTGGAACGGGGTGAAGCTCCCAAGCGAGTTGTTCTCGGCCCACATCCATGGGCCCCCATTGCTGCGACCGAGGACATCGAGGTCACCATCGCGGTCGAGGTCGACTGTACCTCCGAAGTCGGCGGGGACCGACGACGATTGGAAATCCACGGGCCCTGAGAAAGCACCGGCGCCGTCGCTCAGGATCACGCTGGCCGCGTCGGGGCGCAGGGTCACGACGTCCGTGAAGCCATCGGCGTTGACATCGAAGTAGAGCGCCGCCTGGACGCCCCGCTGAACGGGGGCCAGGAGCGTGCGCGCGAACACCGTCCCTGCCCCGTTGTTCTGGTGGGCGAAGATCTGAATGCCGGGGGCACCACGGAGCTGGCTGATGAAGTCGAGGTGACCATCGCCGTCGAAGTCGGCTGGCACGACTTCCTGGGCAACGTCCGGTTGACTCGAGAGGGTCACAGGCGGAGAGAAGTCAGACGGCCCCCGATAGAATCGAACGACCAGGCGGCTCGGACTGAAGGTATCCAGGAGCAGGTCTTGCCGCCCATCGCCATTGAGGTCCATGGCGGCCACGGGCGTCGAGATGGCCCCCGGGTCCAATTCCCCTGGCGGCCAAAACTCGAGGCCGCCGACGTTTCGGATCTGAACTAGCCCGGCCGGTCCGCCACCCACAATGTCCCTGTCGCCGTCCCCATCGACGTCGACGGCGATGAACCCGCGACCCCGGGGGAAGTTCCCGTAGAGGCGGTCCACAGCGTTGTGGTAGGGCCCATCGGGATCCCCGATTCGTTGGCTGTAGACGGTCTCACCGTTGAAGGCGCCATCGCCGTAGGTGACCGCGTTCAGGGCACCGTCGCCGGTCAAGTCACCGAGCGCAGAACTAGGTCGATCCAAGAGCGGCTTTGCTGGCTCGTATGTGAAGCCCCCGAGCCCCCGCCGAAGGTAAAGGCGGTACCGGGGCCCATTGAGCGTGAGATAAACCAGGTCCCCGATGCCGTCGCCATCGACGTCGCGCAGCCAGATTCCCGTGGGGGTCGTGCCGAAGGCGCCGGACACCGCCGCTCGCTCGATGAACGTACCCCCGGGTACGTGCTCGAGGATGAGTTGGTTCTGGGCGAAACCTTGGCGAAGGGCGACGATATCCACGTTCGCATCGCCGTCCAGGTCGCCGAACTGCATGTCGAAGGCGTTGTCCACGGAGCTTGGGAAGACGGCGCGTGGGGTACTAAAGCCACCGTTCGCGAGGCTGGCGCTCAGGCGCCAGCGCCGGTCGGATGGATGAGGGGAGCGTCGAACGATGTCACTGCGTCCATCGCCTGTCATATCGAGGGCACGGAACTTCTCGGCGCGCTCGGTCGTTGCGATGCGCGGCACAGGGTCATACTGATTGCCATCGAAGACAAAGACGAAGACCCCTGAGCCAGTGGTCGGATGCCCCTGCCCCACGGACGATACGAAGACATCTTTCCACCCATCGCCGTCGACATCCGCGAGGACAAGGTGCGACACGGGGGCCCCGTGGCTTCCCACTGGAACCGGACGGAACCGAAGGTCCCCTTCGTTGAGGTAGAGCACGATGGGAGCGTCTTGGCCGTTCCCTTGGACGAGGACGAAGTCCGCCAAGCCGTCACCGTTCACGTCGTCCACCGCGACGTGCTTCATGATCGGCATGGTCGGGCACACGGCGACCGGGACGCCAAACTGGCCGCCGCCCAGGGACGGGACCACCTGGCAAGGGGAGGCATCCAGGTAGATCGCCAGTAGGTCGCCAATGCCGTTGCCTGTGAAGTCGCCCACGCCATGGAGCGCCGCTCCAAGCGGCTCGGGCCCCTGGAGGTCGAGACTCGCAGGAAACAGCTCTTGGGCCGCAGCCGTCCCATGAAGGGCAAGGGCCAAACAGGCGGTACCTAGGGCTCGATGGGGCGAAGCGACGTTCATGGCGAGGAATCCGTGGTGGTGGTCGTCGGGCATCCAATGGGAGGACCGTTGAGCGCTTTTCGATTCAGCAATCCCCGGCCAACCGTTGGAAAGCTTCCGGGCTGGCGTCGGTCAATGGGCTCGCTCTTTCACTAGCCGTCCCGGCACACAGAGTTGGGGCAGGTCCTCCCCGCGCAGGACCCCAATTGACCACGCCGGCCAGAGGGCAACCCCCTATCGACACTTACGGAGAGGCGTGCCCATTCGTCGAAGCCAACTTGGAAAGCTCCGAAGGCAGCAGCTGCACCCGTCGAGGCCCTGGCGGCGTGGCTCGAAGGTCCCCGAACCCTTGGTGGGGACGGGATCCAAAGCCCCGGTCCCATCAGGCTGGCCCCTGGAAACCGCCGCGGCGGAGGGTGACGACGAGGGTGTCGCGGTGGGCCGGCGCGCCGGCCTCCAGGGGTTGGATCGGGGTCGACTCGTGGATGACGCGCTCGTCGTCCAAGAGCAGCGCGCTCCACGGTTCGTTCATGGTGAATCGCATGCCGTGGGGCCCCCGGATGTCGAAGACGCGGGTTTCGCCGCCCTTGATGTTCTCGCGGTCCACGAGGATCACGGCGACGAGGTCGACGCCGTCGCGGTGGGCCCCTTCCGGAGTGGGGCGGCCGATGCCGCTGGAGGCGTCGATGCGGAAGGGGTGGGTCTCGACGTACCACGGCCCGGATCCTGCGCGCATCGTTTCCGCCCGCGCGCTCAAGGCACGGATCAACCCATGCCATGCGGCGTCCGCCGCCAGTCCCTCGGGCAGGGGTTCGAACCATCGCTCGATCCCCCCGTGCAGGGCGTTGTAGTCGAGGGGCTGCCAATGGGGGCGGTGCGCCTCCGCCGCCACGGCCCCGCCATCCACAATGAACGCACCGTGCCGTCGCCGCCGATAGTCTCCGTCGTCGCGTAGATAGTCATCGGCCCCAAGGTCGTCCCAGTGGGGCGACCACGCCTCGAACGTGCCTTCGGGCACCCCCACCTCCGCTCGCAAAGTGGCGGCGTCGAGCACGACGAAGCCCGCGCTCGCGAGCTGCGTATCCACGTCGCTTCGGGACGTGAGGGGCGGTGTTGGGGAGGGGCTCAAGACAAGGAGGATCGTAGCTCGGCCCCGGATCCCCGTAAGAACCGCGCGTTCGAATCTGGTCCACAGACGCGCGCAAATCCCAATCACGGCTTGACGGGCGGCGGGAAATCGCCGATCTCTATCCGTAGGGACGGCCGCGAGCCGCCCCGATCCAGGAGGACGACCTATGCGTGTACTGAAACAGAACCCCGAACTGTCGGACCTCCGAGCCAGCCAGTAGAGCCGGCACGTCACCGCGACGGGAGAGGTCCATTTACGTACCTCGTTACGCCACAACCTTGGCGAACCCAAGGGGCCCCACGGAGATTCCGTGCCCCCGCTCCTGATCGTCTATGACACCAGACTCTTCGCGCGGCCAATGGGGTCGCGCACCCAAACTCCAACACCATCTCGAAGACCCACTCGACCGCATCCTGGACCGACGCCTTGGCGCCGGCAGGGCCACCCGGCGCCGCAAGAGACGCCGCGATGCGCGGTACGAACACTTAGCCCGCGAGCTGTTTGATCAGCTCGTGGAGCACGAACTGGACCGAGCCGGCTTTGAAGACCCGGTGCTCGAGTCCGTCGAGATTCACCACGGGGCCGCCCTGATGACCGTCTACGTGGCGATCGAAGGCGAGCTGCCCACGGAATTGAATTCTGGGTCGAATCCCGAAATCCATGACATCGAGTCCCGCCTGCGGGCGGAGCTCGTGCACCACCTCCCTCGCCGCAACGTGCCAGCCGTTCGGCTGCGCTTTACGGCACCAGAGGCGGAGTGGTAACTAGGAGCCGCGGGCACGACCTTGGGGCATGCCCGCGGCTCCATTGAAGGTGCCGGTGGCCTCGGCGATGCGGCCGGCCCCAGCGCCGAGGGCCGCGCTGTCCCTGTTCCCAAGTGAATACGAAACGCGCACAGGTCACAATCGACCAGCCCCCTCGTAGGTGGCGGTCCGTCTGTCAGTCCACCCGCATCCAACCATGAGTTCCTTCTACGACAAGTTCTGGTCCGAAACCGTCACCTGGTCCGCCTTCCTGGGGTCCGTCGAGCAGAAGGCCGACCTCTGGGAGTCCTACGCGGGACGTGCGAAGCTGAACGGCGATGAGCTGGCCCGGGTGAAGGCCCTGCGGGGCAAGCGCAAGGTCCTCATCATGACGGAGGACTGGTGCGGCGACGCGATCCGATCCACGCCCACGATCGCGGCGATGGCGGCGGCGTCCGATGACGTAGAGGTTCGCGTGCTCGACGTCGACAAGCACCCCGAGGCCTGTCTCTTATACACATCTCCGAGCCCACGAGACTAGGCATGATCTCG
>CAJXRJ010000410.1 GCA_913058555.1 uncultured bacterium | reverse complement strand
TCTACACACTGCATATCGTCGGCAGCGTCAGATGTGTATAAGAGACAGCCCCCCTCCGTTGACCTCTATCGGTACGCGGCCCCGATCTACGACCTGGCGACGGCGGGCTGGTCGGGCGGCGCCATCTGGCGATCACGCCGCGAATGCCTGCGCAGCCTCCAGCGCGGCGACCGGGTCTTGATCCCCGGCCCCGGCACCGGGCGCCTTGCGGTAGAAGCGGCCCGGCGCGGCGCGGCGGTCACCGCGGTCGAGCGATCGAGCGTGATGGCGAGGAGATTCGCGACCCGGGCGAAGCGGGCCCTCGACCCTGGGCAGTTCCACTACACGACGGATGCCGAGGAGTCGCTTCCGGCCGCCCGAAGGCACGGCGCAGACTCCGCCGCGGGCACGCTACTGCTCGTGAGGGCCGCCGTCCACGAGCTCCCCGATGACGCCCCCTTCGACCTCGTCGTGGCCGAGCACTTTCTCAACGTGTTCCAACCGGACGAGATGCGGGCCGTGCGCGACCGGCTCGTCGATCGGGTCGCCCCCGGCGGGCACTTCGCCATCGCAGACTTCACGCCGATTCGCCCGGGGAAACCGGCGCCCCTCGCAGCTCTCCAACGCCTCCATCACCTCCTGCCCCTGGGGGGCTGCTCCCTCCTGACGCGCAACGCGATGCACCCCGTCTACGATCACGGGACCGATCTTTCCGAGAGATGCGACCTGCGCCTGGCCCATGAACGGGACTTCCGAAGTTTCGGCGTCGGTCCGGGATGGTTCCACACGTGGATCTTCGAGAAGATGGCCGTCCATGGGTGAAGGCCACAAAGATCCGAGGACAGAAGACGACGCGGAGGAATCCGGTCCGCCCCGTGGCGCCTTCCTTGGTGCCTTGGCGTGGGCATGGATCGCGGGCGCCGCTGCGTGGCTGGCAGCGGGGTGCTTGGGCTACTTGCTCATCTTCGATTCCGTGGGGGGGGCCGCCGCATCCATCGACTTCAACGGCGAGTTCTTTGCGGATCTCCTCGGCCCCTATTGGAGGACAGCGGAGTCCCTGGCAGCGGGCCAGAACGCACCCGACCCGCAGTACCTCTACCCGGCGACCTTGGCGGTTCTGCTGGAGCCGTTGGCGCGCCACGGCCCCACCGGTGCGTCCTGGACCGCCGTGTGCATGGGTGCACTGTCGGTCAGTCTTCTACTGGGGGCCGCCCTCCTGCTGCACAGGCCCCGGCGCGCTCCGCACCTGGCGCTCTTCGCGGCCGCCCTGTTCCTTTCGTTCCCCATCGTTCACGGCGTCTATTGGGCCAACGCCGGCCCCCTGAGTCTCGGCGCCGCTGCCCTTGGGTGGTGCCTTGCGGCCCGCGGCCGCGAAGGCGTCGGCGGCGCCCTCATCGGATTTGGGGCGGCGATCAAAGTGCTGCCCGTCCTGCTCATCGTGGGGCTCGCCCGCCACGGCAAGCGCCGCGCCGCCTGGGTCGCCGCAGCCTTCACGTTCGCCCTGGCCGTTCTCCTTCCCTGGCTCTCCATGGGCACCAACGACTTCCTCGCGTTCCACGGCGCGACGGTCGAACGCCTTGGGGATATGGCGGGCTTCGCCCGCACGCCTTTCGGGGGCCGGGGAAGCCAGGATGTGGTCGCGGTGTCAGCGCGCCTCGCCGGGCACACGGCGCCCTGGTGGGGCCTTGCCCTTGGCGTCCTCGCTGCCCTTTGGGCCCTGGGTCAAGGGGTCCGCTCCCATCCCACGGACCATCCCGGGGATGCCAACGCCCCCATGGACCGAACCCTTCTCTGGTTCCTCGCGGCGCCGGGACTGCTCATCAGTCCGACCTGGGCCCACGGGCTGACCTGGCTGCCCCTCGTCTGGTGCTGGGCCGCGCCGCGATTGGGGCGCTCGGGCGTCGGCTGGGCGTTCCTTGTCGCCTCGATGGCAGTGGGCTCCCTTCCCGCCGCCTGGCTGACCGGCGACCCCACCCTCTACCTGGTCAGCGCCGCCCCCTTCGCCTCTTCTCTCTTCGCCCTCTGTGCCCTCCAGATCGCCTGCCGGGCCCCCGCACGGCACGGGCGCCTATAGATTACGTATCCGTTCGAGAGTCAGCGAGCGCGGGCCCCCTGCGGCGGCCGATGCCGAGATGACAGGGCGCAGCAAAAAGGAACGGGCCGCCAGCCGCCCGGCCACCGCCGAAAACGCCATCATGCCCCCGACATGATTGCCCTCCCTCGACTCATCGCACTCGCGCCCGTGGCGCTCCTTTTCGCCAGCTGCTCCAGCGCCCCCCATGCCACGCGCATGAACAGCTCCCTCCTCTCGGGCGCCCCGAAGGAAGTGAAGGCCCCGGTCAACATCGCAAGGAGCGAGGTGGCGGTAGCCCAGGATGCGCTTGCCAACGCGCAGAAGCAGGCCAAGAACGCCGCTGAAGCGACGGGCCTGGCGCAGCAGGAGCTCAACGTCGCGATGGCCAAGGTGGACCAGGCCCGCGTCCAGGCCGTCATCGCGGAGCGTGCCGCCACCGCAGAGGAATCGCAGGCCGCCAAGGCCGCCTACGCCAAGATCATCGAAACCGCCGCCATCGCGCGCCTCGGCCTTGCGCTCTCAAAGCGCGAGCGAGACGTTGCCCAGCTCCGGGAACGGCTCGCCCAGGAAGAACTCGGCCTGGTCGCGGCCAATCTTGAGCTCGCCACAGGGCGTGCCATCGACGGCCTCGACCTGCCCGCCGCTGACGCCGTTTCCGTCGAAGATCTGCGCTCGGAAGTGAGCTTCCAGGCCGCTGAAGTCGAGGCGATGGTCAAGCGCCTCGGCGCCGCGCGGGTGGAGATGGAGAAGGCCCGCGGCGCCTACGAGAACGCCATCGCCAAGGCCCGCTAGCGGATCGGCCTACGGTTCGGCGCGGCGATCAAACCCGCGCGATCGCCGCTCTTTCCACCGCACTCAGCGCCTCGCCCATCTCGGCGATCGTTTCCTCAGACTCCGTCATCGCCATGATCGGATCGAGCAGGATCGGCTCCCCCACCGCGATCTCAACGCGGCTAAAAGGAAGCGGCACGAGCAACCGGTCCCACGTGCCCAGGTGAATTCCCCGGGTGCACGCGAAGGATACCGGCACCACCGGGCTGCCCGATAGCCGAGCCAGCATGATGGCGCCCGGCTTGAACTCGTGGGGCGGGCCTGTGGATCCGTCCGGCGCGATGAGCGGCGAGAGGTTGTCCTCTTTGATCGCCATGTACATGTCGCGCATGGCGAGGGCCCCGCTACGGCGACCCGAACCCCGCACGGCGGTGACGCCGATCTTCGCGAGTAGCCGCGCCGCAAGCTCACCATCCTTGGAGGGACTCACGAGTGCGCCAGGGCGAACGCCCCGCTTCCGGAGCCGACGCAGGTACGCCAGCGCAAAGATCTGCCGTTGGTGCCAAACGCAGGGGATGAACCGCGTGCCTTCCTTCAGGAAGGGCTCGATGTTCTCCTCCCCCGAAACCCGCCAGCGCACGGAGCGCCAATAGAGCCGCACCAAAAGACCGAGGGGCGCCGCCAAGAGGGGGAACACCCGGGTCCTCCACTTGGGCATCGGCTTCTGCACCGTCGGTGCGCCGCGCTCGCGGTCCGGCAAAGCAGCCGGCGGCTCGCCCGCCCTGGGCTGAGCGTCCCCCTTCGAGTCCGCCTCAGACACCGGTGACTGCGGGCCCCGCCTTCCCCGACCGAACGCGCTCGCTCAGAATCTCAGCGAGCCCACGCACCGTGGGTTGATCAAAGAAGTCACGGATGTCGAGGCCCTTCGGATAGCGCGCCTCGATCAAGCCATGGATTTCGGCCAGGTCGATGGAGCTCATGCCCTGTTCGAAAAGGTTGTCCGTGGGTCCGAAACGAAGGCCGTCGAGGACCTGCTCGCAGAAGCCCGTCATCATCTTCTCGAGGGCCTCGGGGCTCGCGTCTTCCGGAAGGGAGCCGCCCGAATCCCCTGACGAATCCGCTGACGAATCCGCTGACGAGTCCACTGACGAACCCGCACCTGCCCCCACGGCTCTTTCGGGATTCAGAACCTGGAGCGCGTCGTCGAACTCGCCGCCGAGAAGCGCCGAGGCCAGTCGCACTCGCTGCACCTTGCCGCTGGTCGTGCGTGGGATCTGCGCCACGGGAATCACGAGTTCCACGCCAACGCCGTAGGTCTCGGAGAGGTGGCGGCGAACCGTCTTGGCCGTTTCGACGAACGACTCCACGTCCCCCCGGTGGAGCACGAACACGCCGATCTCCTCGGCACCGCCTGGACGGCGGATGGGAGCGACTGCGACCCGCAGGGCGTCAACGTCGAGGGCCTTCTGAAGGCTCTCCTCCAGGTCGTGGGGATAGAAATTCTGGCCGTCGACGATCACAAGATCCTTGAGTCGACCGGTGATGTAGAACTCGCCATTCTGGAAAAGCCCAAGGTCTCCGGTGTCGAGCCAACCTTCCCCTTGGATCGCCTCAGAGGTGGCGGCGACGTCTTCAAAGTAGCCCTCGGTCACGCCCGCGCCCCGAATCCACACGCGGCCGACGAAGCCCTCTTGGAGCGACGCGCCATCCGCGCCCGCGATGCGGATTTCGAGCCCCGGAAGCGGGGCCCCGAGACCACAGGTCACCAGAGCGGGACCGTCCGTCGACACCTCCACGGCATCCCCAAGCCCCAGCTTGTTGCGCGAGAACGGGACGCCCCCAATCTCGGCGCCGATCTTCGGGAAGGTCACCGCAAGGGTGGCCTCCGCGAGTCCGTAAACGGGGAACATCGCCGAGCGCGGGAGCCCGGTGGGCTCCAGGGCATCGAGGAACTCGCCCGCGACCTCCACGGAGATCGGCTCGGCGCCGTTCATGATGAGGCGCACCTTGGACAGGTCCGTGCCCTCTGGAATGCCCTTGCGCCCAAGGGCCTTGAGGACGTGCCGGTAGCCGAAGTTTGGCGACGACAAGATCGTCGATCCGAGCTTCGTCGCATCCTGCAGCCAGACGAGGGGCGAGCGTGCGAAAGCCGACGTGGGCATGATGGCCTGGTGCGCGCCGGCGTACAGGGGCGAGAGATGGAAACCCACGAGTCCCATGTCATGGGACAGCGGCATCCAGCTCAGGGTCCGGTCGTCGCGGGTGAGCGCCGCGCCCACACGAATGGCCTCGAGGTTGGCGAGCGCCTGACCATGGCGGATGATCACCCCCTTGGGCGCCCGGGTCGAGCCGGAGCTGTATTGGATGAAGGCGATGTCGCTCGCCGAACGGGGCACAGGCTCGCTGGGTGCGCCTTCCCCATCGAGCACCAGCCTGCGACCGAGGGCGTCTTCGGAGCCCGGTTCCTTCCCGAGACGCTCTGCCCCAGCGTCCTCCAGCACGAGCCGCGCGTTCGGGCGCCGGCCCAGGATGTCGAGGATCTTCGAGCAACTCGCGTCGTTCGTCGGGGGCGCGAGGGGCATCGGCACGCAGCCCGCGGTGAGCGCGGCCCAGAACGTCTCGAGGAACGCCATCGGGTCGGCGATGGGCATCACGATCTCGTCCCCGGGGCTCAGGCCCGCGCGCTGGAGCGCGCCGGCCAGCCGGCTCGCCCGCTCCCGGAGATCCGTCGCGGTCAGAACGTCGTAGTCCCCCGGGGCCCGGAAGAACCGGAGTTCTTGGGAGCCCGCACGGTCAGTGGCAAGGAGGTCGAGAAGCGTCGAGCGATCGTTCATGGTCTCGGGGTCACAGGGCCCATCGGCCTCCCCACCTTGGGGAGGACGATTAGGCGCGCCGCACGCGAAGGCGGATCGGATGGAGGGCGCGGAGATTGACCCCGGGGTCGAGTTCGGGGGCGCCCGGTTCCACGGGGCTGAGATGGTAACGGCCGACGGTCCAAGCCAAATGCTGTACGACCACGTTCAGGGCAAAGAGATCGCCCGCGCAGCGCCTGGGGCCCGCGGAGAACGGGATGTAGGCCCCACGCACAGGAGCGATGCCCGAGGCCGGGATACGACCTGGATCGAAGCGCTCAGGCTCGTCCCAGAACTCCGGGCGCCGGTGCAACAGGAACGGAGTCAGGAGAATCTGGGTCCCGGCGGGCACGTGATAGCCCGCCAAGACGTCGTCCTGAAGGGCCTGGCGGGAGAACATCCAGACAGGCGGGTAGAGCCGCAGGGTCTCGTGAACGATCCGGTGGCTGAGGTCGAGCCCCTTCAGCTCCGACGCCTCCGGGGGCTTGAGGCCGACGTGGCCCATGACCTCAGAGCGCAGCTCCTCTTGCACGCCCTCATGCCGGGCGAGCAACGACCATGCCCAGGCGATCGTTGCGGCGGTGGTTTCGTGACCCGCAATGAGGAGGGTCATGATTTCGTCCACGAGGCCCTGCATGTCGAGGGGCTCACCGGACTCCTTGTCGACGGACCCCATGAACCGGCCGAGGAAGTCTTGCCCTAGCGGGCCGCCGCGCTCCCGTCGCACCTCGGCGATCTCGCGCACGACCGGCCACAGCTGGCGGAAGCGCATCGCGAACATCAGGTCCCGCTCGTGGGTGTTCGTGACCATGTGGAAGGGGTTGCCCCCCTCCCGTGCGTCGAGCAACTCGAGGTCGTCGCCGAAGATCGAGCGCAGGATAATGCGCAGGCCGAGCTGATTTGCCTCCTCCGAGATATCGAGGGGCTCGCCCGATTCCGCGTGGGCGTCCCACACGCTCATTCGGTTTTCAATGCACGTGCGAATGAGCCCCGTGGCGCTGGCGATGCTCGGCCGCGTGAATGCCGGCTGCAGCATCTGTCGGCGCTTGCGCCAGTGCTCCCCGTCCGAAACGATCAACCCGTCCCCGAGCAACATCTTGACGCGCTCGAAGCCGACGCCCTTGCCGTAGCTTGGCTGCTTCTTCGTGAGAATCTGGTGGATCGCGTCGGGATCGTTCAACACCCAGACCGGCAACCCTCCCCCCTGTCTCTTATACACATCTCCGAGCCCACGAGACTAGGCATGATCTCG
>CAJXRJ010000409.1 GCA_913058555.1 uncultured bacterium | reverse complement strand
TCGGCAGCGTCAGATGTGTATAAGAGACAGGGGGGCTGGGGCCCTCTCGGGGTGCCCCAATCTTCGGCTGTTCTCGAATCCCGCAGCGAGGATTGGGGATTGCGCCCCGGGACGCGGGCAGGAGGGTGGCCTATCATCTGGCCATTCCCATGACTGCTTCCGACGACGACAAAGCGCCCTCCGGCGACGATGAGATCCGTGATCTCGTTGACCGGGCCCACGAAGGCGATCCCGATGCCCTGAACGACCTGTTCGCACGCTACCACCAGACGATGGTGGAGGTGGCGCGGCGCAAGCTCGGCCCGAGGCTCCGACTGAAAGAGGACCCCGTGGACCTGGCGCAGACGACGTTCCGCGAGGCGACCCGGGACTTCTCTCGGTACGAGTACCAGGGGCAGGGGTCTCTGCTCCGTTGGCTCGTGCAGATCCTCCAGAACAAGATCCGCGACAAGGCCGAGTTCTACTCCGCGGGCAAGCGTGATCAGTCGAGGGAGCGGGCCATGGACAGCGGCTCGTCGGGGGACGACGCGCCCACGCCGATGGATTTCGTCTCCGGGGACCTCTCGGTGACGAAGGTGGTCCAACGCGACGAGAACTTCGAGCTCCTCAGGGAATCCCTTGGCGAGCTCTCCGACGAGCACCGCAAGGCGATCTCGCTCGTGTTCTTCGAGGGGCTGCAGCTCCGCGAGGCAGGCGAGCGCATGGGGGGCAAGAGCGAGGACGCCGTGCGGATGATGCTCCGGAGGGCCGAGGCGAAGCTGGGCGAGAAGCTAAAAGCCGTCCTCGGGGAAGGCCCAGAGGACAAAACCTGATGGAGGGGGCCCTGGGTATTCCCACGGGGCCCGAGCCTCCGCTGGGGCAAGCCCGGCGGTAGCTACCCGGGTAGCCACCCCGATAGCCACCCCGATAGCCACCTGGGCAGGCACCATTCCGAAGGGCGCCCGCGTCTTTTTCGGTGCCCTCTTCCCACCGATGCGCCTTGGCGCTATCCTCCCCGCCCGAGGGCCCATAACTCAATTGGTAGAGTGCCATGTTCACAGCGTGGAAGTTGCTGGTTCGAGTCCAGCTGGGCCCACCATTTTCCCCTCCGGCTTCGGGCCGGATGGCATGGTGGGCGCCTCCCCCTGAGGCCCTTTGCGAAGGGAACGGCAGCGATCGGTTCCGCAGCGACGGGACCGGCCATTCAGACGCCCGCGTGACCCGCCGCGTTGCGACGCTGGGCAGGCACCTTCGCCCGCGTACTCAGACCCGTCCTCCCCTACTTCGCATCCTCGATTGGGGGGCCCTGCCTTGACCGCAAACCAGCAGGAATGGCTTGAGGCTCTCGCGGCCTTCAAGGATCAACGGCAGCCCTGTGCCCACGTGGTCGTCATCGGCGTTCGCGGATCGGCGCCCCGCGAGATCGGCGCCAGGATGATCGTTGCAGGGGGTCGGCTGGCCTGGGGAACGATCGGAGGTGGCCGGTTGGAGCACCTAGCCATCGAGCGCGCCACCGAGCTTTGTGCCGCCGGGGAGCCGCGATCGGTCACCGAGACCGTGCCCCTCTCCGAGAAGGCGGGGCAGTGCTGCGGCGGAGAGGTCACGATCTTGATCGAGGCGTTCCCGTGGAACCGCCAGAGGCTGGTGATCTTCGGGGCCGGTCATGTGGCCCAGGCCATCGCGGGTCTTGGGCCCTACATGGATCTCGACGTACAGCTCATCGACGGCCGCTCCGCCGAAGAAATCGAGCCTCCGCTTCCGGAGGATCCCGGTTACGAGGTGCTCTTCATCGATGCGCCGGAAGAGGAGATCGACGTCATTCCGGGGGACGCGCTCCTGCTCGTGATGACCCATGACCACGCGCTGGACCAGGAGATCATTGCCAGGGCCATGAAGCGCGGCTCCTTCCCTTACGTGGGGCTGATCGGGTCCGATCGCAAGTGGATTCGGTTTCAGCATCGCCTGGCGCAAAGGGGCTTCACCGATAAGGACCTGGCCGGCGTGACCTGCCCGATCGGAGTGGTGAAGGGGTCCAAAGAGCCGCGCAAGATCGCTCTTTCGGTGGCGACGGAGATCGCGGAGCTCCTCGCGGAGATGGCTCGATGACCTCGGAACCGGATCCAGAGACGCGGGCTGGGGCTGAATCCGTGTCCTTCCGTCGCGGTCTCGTGGGGCTCGCGGGATTTGCGGTGTTGAGCCAACTCCTGATTCAGCTGCAGGCCTACGGGTCGAATCCGGTGGTGCGTGTGCCCGGCTCGGACGCGGCCGTCATCTGGGACCGCGCAGCGGAGATCGCCGCCGGTGGCTGGGTCGACAACATGCCGCTGGAGACCGCGCCCCTGCCGCTTTGGATGGCCGCGGCGGTTCAGTTCCTCGGCGGCGGGCTCGCCGCGTGGGGAGCGCTGCAGTCGCTTCTCTACGTGATGACGGCTTTGCTCGTGGCCTGCGTCGGCAGGGAGTTCGGTCGGCTGTGGATCAAGACCGAAGGGCCGGAGTCAAAGAACGGCGCTGCGGGCTCGCCGTCGCGGCTGGCCCCGGGGATCGTGGGGCTCGGGAGCGGCGCGCTCTTTGTGTTGTTCGATGAACCGGCGGCTGGGACGTCGCGGGTCCTCGCTGGCACGTCCCAGCTCTTCCTTGGCGTGCTTGTGCTGTGGCTCATCATGGGGTCACAGGGTCGCCCGTCCCGAAGGCGCAGCGCCGGGATCGGGCTCGCGACCGGTGTCCTTTGCCTTAGCTATCCGCCACTCATGGCATCGATCCCTCTCCTGGGCCTTTGGCTTTGGAAGACGACGGATCTTCAGGTGGGCCTATTGGGCGTGGCGATTGCCTTGATGGGGATCGCGCCTGCCACGGTTCATAACTACCGGGCGGTGGGAGAGTGGATCCCCATCAGTAGTCAGGCGGGGTTGACCTTCTATCACGGCAACAACCCACAGGCGGAAGGGGTCATCGCTCCCACGGGCGTGGTCTCGGAAAAGAGAGCCCAAGCCGAGGAGTCCCTGGCGTTGGCGCGGGAGGCCCTTGGGCCGGATGCCGATTGGGGCGATGCGGATCGCCACTGGCGCGGCAAGGGGCTCGAGTGGTGGGCGGAGTCCCCCGGGCCGGCGACCAAGGTGGCCTTCCGCAAGCTCTGGTACGCGGTTTCGGGCCGGCGCTACGGGGACATTCATCAGCCGTGGCGGGAGCGCGACGACGGGACGGCCTCAAGGCTGTGGCTCGCGCCGGTGCCGCTGGCGTGGATCCTCCCGTTGGCGCTCATGACGCTGGTCTTCGGGCTGGCCCGCCGGAAACACTGGATCGAGTGGGCGCCGGCGGCGCTCTTGTTCGCTGCGCCGATGGCCGTATGCGTCGTGTTCTTCTACACGCCGCGGTACCGGTTGCCCGCGGCCGTGGTGGCCTTGCCGTTGGCGGCGATTGCCCTTTCCCGTGCGGCGCGGGGTGGCCGGCCCGCATTGATCGGGGCGGTGGGGCTTGGGATCGGGGTTCTTGCGGGGCCCGTGAACCGGCACTTCGAATTCGACACGGACGCCACGGGCGCCTATGCCGAGCGGCACTTCCAAAGCATGGCCTTTGCGTCGGGCGAGCTCGGGGATCACGAGGCGGGGGCGGAGTACCTCGCGGAGCTCTTGGAGCTGCGTCCAGACAACGTGGCCACCCGCTTGCAGTTGGCGCGGCTCTACTTCCTCCTCATGGGGGACGGGCGGCGAGCCCTTGAGGTCCTCGACGCAGCACCTCCGGGGCAAGTAACGGATATCGACTTGGCGCTCATGCGGGGCCGTATTCAGACGACCGGGCGCAGTCCGGATGTCCTGAATCCAGGGGCGGCCTTGGGGATGGCGGACTCCATGATCCAGTTCATCGGGCCGGGCCCCGAGTTCCTCGACCTGAAGGCGAAGGCGCTGGCCCGGCTCGGGAGATTTCCGCAAGCGGTGGCCGTTTCTGAGACCGCGCTATCCGCCCTCACGGCGGACCATCCCGCCCGTAAGGGCATGCAGGAGCGCCTGGAGCTCTACCGGCAGGGCAAGCCGTACACCGAACCGGCGCCCACTTCGCCACAATAGCGGGGCCCATAACGATGCAAGGCGCCTCCTCCGAGGGCCCCAAGCCCGCTCTCCAAGTCGAATCTCCTATGAAGCCCTTCGCGCGCTCCCTCTCGATGCTGATGCCCCTGGCTCTGATGGCCTGTGGGTCTGAACCGGAGGCGGCGGGACCGAACGTGGTGCTGATCTCGATCGATACCCTGCGGCCCGATCACCTGGGCTGCTACGGGTACATGCGGCGCACCTCCCCGGTGATCGACGGGCTCGCGGCCAACGGGATGCTGTTCGAGCAGCACATCTCGAGCGCCCCGTGGACCTTGCCCGCCCACGCAGCGATGTTCACATCGGTGCCCGACAGCGTGCACGGCGTTGTCGATCCCATTGGCGTTCGCCTGAGCGAGGCCTTCGAGACCCTCCCCGAGTCCTTCCAAAACGCCGGCTACCGCACCGCCGGGTTCTTTGCGGGGCCTTACCTTCACCCCGCGTTCGGACTGGGCCAAGGGTTTGATTCCTACGAGGACTGCGTTCAAGTCTCCGGGGAAGAAGAGGTGGACCAGGACAATGCCTGGTCCATGCGGGACCCGGTGCTGCGTGCGTCCCATCACGGGGTCACGAACGACAAGGTCTATTCGGCCTGGTCGAAGTTCATCGAGTCGGCCGGCCCGCCGGCTGCGGAGGAGAAGGAGTCGTTCTTCGCTTTCGTGCACCTCTGGGACGTGCACTTCGACTTCGCGCCGCCCGAGCCCTACGACACGATGTTCGACCCCGACTATGAGGGCCGGATCACGGGGCGGGACTTCTTCTACGACCCCGAGATCAATGCGGCGATGCCCGAGCGCGACAAGCAGCACATCATCGCGCTCTACGACGGGGAGATCGCGTGGACGGACTTCATCGTTGGCAAGATCAAGGCCGACCTCGAGGCGCGGGGCTTGCTGGCCAACACGATCATCGTGATCACCTCGGACCACGGTACCGAGCTCTTTGACCATGGGCACAAGGGGCACCGCTCCCAGCTTTACGAGGAGCAGATCCACATCCCGCTCGTCATCCACTACCCCGGCACCGTGCGTCGCGGCAAACATGCGGGGCTCACGCGCATGATCGATCTGGGCCCGACCCTGCGGGAACTGGCCAAC
Source organism: uncultured bacterium (assembly GCA_913058555.1). Taxonomy (GTDB): domain Bacteria; phylum Planctomycetota; class UBA1135; order UBA1135; genus Saltatorellus. The sequence continues at coordinate 1,771 of CAJXRJ010000409.1, read as the reverse complement.
CTCCCCGCCGTTGGCACATCGCTGGGGGAGAGCCTCGCGCCCATTGCCCGGGGTGAGATTGAGAGCCGAAGGGCGCCGCCCGCGGTGTCCGAGCTCATGAGCGTTGGGCGCAACCTGCGCTCGGTGAGAACGGAGACGGACAAGGTCATTCACAACGCCACGGCGGATCGCTACTGGTGGTTTGATCTCGTGGTCGATGGGGACGAGATGGTCCCGAAGAATCTCGGGGCCGACGCGCGATCTACGGGGCTCCTCGGTCTTTACAGAGAGGTTCAGGCGGAGCTGACCGCGGCCATCGAGACTCGTCCAGGGGCAGCGGAGCAGGCCACGATCCCCGCCATGGTTCTTCAGTCCCTTCAGGCCAACGGCTACGTGAACCCCGGAGTCCGGGAAGACGAGCCCGATGACGGCACGCCCGCTGATCGGGATTCTGATGATGGGGCTCCAGTTGACGGGGACCGGTAGCCGCCCGGACAATCAGGGGAGCATGGAACGAAACTCCCCGAAGGACCTCTTCTCTCGCCTTGCCCGCCGTCCCCTCCAGGCCCTCGGCTTCCTCGCGCTGGCGCCCTTGGCCGCGGCGGTTGCGCTCGGGCTCATCACCGGGTGCGTGTCGTCCGGTTCCGAAGTGTTAGACGCCTCGGAGCTGCGGGTCTTTGAGGCGAGGACTTTTGCATGGGTGGAAGAGTCCGTCACCGCGCCAGAGGTCGAGGGAGCGGCGGTGGTGCGAGAGCGCAGCGACGAGCTGATCGCGCAGGCGCGGCAAACCTTGACAGCTCAGCTCCTGGAGAAGGGCTACCGCTTGACCTCCGAGGACGGTGCCGCCGTGCACCTGGCCCTGCGTCTCGACGTCTCCGAGGAGCAGCGCCAGAACGATCCGTACTTCACGGTCGATCAGTTCGAGCGCTTCGAGCGTGGGCATCTGACGCTCATGGCCTTTGTGCCGGTGACGTACGTGCCCGTTTGGCGCGCCAAAGCAGCGGTGAAGCTCCGGGATACGGCCCGGGGCATGGGACCCGGTGAAATCCGCTGGGAGACCCTCGAGGAGACCCGAGACTGGCGGCTAGAGAAACTCAGCAGCACGCTCGTGGGCCGCATGCCCTGATCGTGGGGCTACTTGATAGCGGTCAGGAAACGGTTGAGGATGCCGTAGGTCATGCCCCAGATCGTGCGGCCCTCGAAGTTCCACGATGGCATCTTGTGCACGAGCCCTTCTCGTTCGTAGCGGTGCGGCGCGTCGAGCTCGCCTGAGAGGGTGCGGCCCACGGGGAGCCAGAATGCCTCGTCGGCTTCTGGCCCTAACTCGGCGGTTTCGGTCGCCCGGCGATGGAAGACGATCGGTGTCGTGAAGAGCGGCACGCGCTTGCCGCGGGCGCTGGCTTGCACGATGGGGAGGGGGCCGAAGAGCGTGGCGCCGTCCGCGCCGGGGTCGATGCCCACCTCCTCGCGTGACTCGCGGCGCGCGGTGTCAATGAGGTCCGCATCCACAGGTTCGGCATGACCCCCTGGTAGGCCAATCTGACCGGACCAAGGGTCTCCCTCACGGGTTGCTCGGCGCATGAGCAAGATCTCGGCCTCGGCCAGGGAGCTGCCCCGGAGCAGGATAGCCACGGCGGCGTGGCGGACGTCCTCGGGCACATCCTTCACCACGCCTGGGGCAGCGGCGATCGCAGCTTCGATGCGCTGTTTGTCTTCGAACTTCATGGACTGGTCGTGCCGATGGCTGTCTCTTATACACATCTGACGCTGCCGACGATATGCAGTGTGTAGA
>CAJXRJ010000408.1 GCA_913058555.1 uncultured bacterium | reverse complement strand
GAATCCTCCCAGGGACGCAGCACTCCTCAGCCCGCAGCGTGAGTGACGACGGCTCGGTCATCGTCGGCGGCGCGTACGAATTCAACACCGTCATCAGTGCATTCCGCTGGACCGAGGCTGCCGGTATGCAGACCCTCGACGTCCCCGGTTGGGCCCATGGCGTGAGCGGGGACGGGTCCATCGTGGTCGGCGAGGCCTTCGAGTCGCTCGGGAGCTCCCAGGCATTCCGTTGGACGCGGCTCGGCATGTTGCCCGGAACGTCCTACTCGAGCGCGTTCGGTATCAGCACGGATGGCTCCGTGATCGTAGGCGATTGCCCCTTTGTGGTGCTTCCTCCGGGCCGGGCGTTTCGGTGGACGGGCGCAGGCGGCATGCAACGCCTTGGGGCTGTGCCGAATGGCTTCCTGGCGGCGGCGCGAAGGGTGAACAGCGATGGCTCCGTCGTCATTGGCGAGTTGGTTAATCCACAGGGGCAGTACCGTGCCTTCCGCTGGACCTCGTCGGAGGTCGGGACGCGCTACTGCCCGCCGGCTGCGAACAGCACCGGACGAGGCAGCCTGCTGAACGTCCTCGGAAGCCAACAGGTCGCAGATCGTGACGTCACGCTCGCCGCCGAGTTCCTCCCCCAGCACTCGTTTGGCCACTTCCTCGCGTCCCGTCACCAAGGCGCTCCCATCGTGATCACCGGTAGCCAAGGCCCTCTCTGCCTCGGTGGTTTCATCGGGCGCCTCGTCGGACCGGGCCAAGTTGTTGACTCGGGCGCAACGGGGACTTTCTCCATCGACCTGGACATCACGGCCATGCCAGCCCTCTTTGGGACTGTGGCCATACAGCCCGGCGAAACCTGGAACTTCCAGGCATGGCACCGGGACATGAATCCAATCCCGACGAGCAACTTCACGGATGCCGTAAGCGTGACCTTCCTCTGATGTGGATGGGCGCTTCTACTTCTGCGAAGCGCCGACATCCGCCGCCCCAGGCGGGCGCGTAGACCCGGTCCAGAGCCCACCGTTTGGATGGGGCAGCGACAGAACGTGGCGCGAGTGCCATTGGGGCCAAGCGTCGCGTACCCTCTGGACCTCCCATGCCCCCCCCCATCCTCCCCCCGGCGGACCTCGTCGATCGCGCGCGGTCATTCCTTGAGAGCCACGGCGAGCTGCTTGGATGGCTCACGACCGGGTCTTTGGTGTTGTTGGTTGGCAGTGCCCTCGCACTCCCCTGGCTCGTGGCGCGAATGCCGACCGACTACTTCACGGTGAGCGGGCAGGAACGGATCCATCGGGAGCGCCTGGAGAGGAGCACGCATCCCGGGCTCCGACTGTTCCTCCACGGTGTCCGCAACGTGCTCGGCGCCTTGATCTTCGCACTGGGCGTGCTGATGCTAGTGCTGCCGGGGCAGGGGATCCTCGCCATGCTCGCTGGCCTCATCCTGATGGACTACCCCAGGAAGCACGAGTTTGAGCGGTGGCTGATGGCCAAGCCGGCAGTGCACAAGCCATTGAATTGGCTGCGACGCCGTGCCCATCACCCCCCCTTTGAGTAGGCGTTCCGCGTAGCCGAGATCCCAGCGCACCCACCGCACATGCCTTCGATGGCGCCGTGCCCAGCGGGTGTCTCCTTGTCAGGAGCCGAAGCCCAACCGCAGGTGCGAAGCTACACTGGCTGGCATGGGAATGCTGCTGCTTGGACTCACACTACTCGCCGCCCAGGGATCCACGAACGGGGTGCTCCCCGAGGAAACCCGGGCCGCCGACGCCCGCTTCGCCGAGAGCGTTGTGGAGCAGGGCTGGACGCTCATCCCGGCCTATTCCGGTGAGCACCGAGGCTCCCTGGACGAGCGCGGCCAGGCGCGCACGGCCGCCGCCGCACACCTCTTTTCCGCGGCAGCGGAGCTGCAACCCGGGCTCGTACGCGCGCTTTGGAGCCTGGGGCACGCCGAGACGCTGCTGGCCGAGAATGCCCGCACCCGGGGCCTCCCCACCCTGCGCGAGCACGTACAACGGGCCGAGGCCGCCCTGAGCCGCGCCCTCGAAATCGACCCCGCGGACCCGTGGTGCAACTACGCCCGGGGCGCGCTGCGTACGGGCTTCGGGTCCATCGACGGAGCCCTCGCCGACCTACAACGCACCGACGAGCTGACCAGTGCGCGCATCCCCGAGACCGGCAAGGACGGGAACGACGCTTGGCTGCGATTCAAGGCCCGGGAGTGGCGACCTGAGGCCCTCATGCAGGCGGGCCGCTTCGAAGAGGCGCGCGAGGCCCTGCGCGCATTCCACACGGAGTTCTCCGACAACGCCTTCCCCCTGCACATTGCCCTGGGCGAGTGTTTCCTGCGGGAGCGCGACTTGGCGAGTGCAGATGAGCAATACCGGACGATCGTCGAGCTCTTCCCTGACGACCACCAGGCCTACGCCCTCCGGGGCTACCTGGCCGGCCTGCTGAATGACCGAGGGACGGCCTCGGCTCAGCTACAAGAGGCCATCGACCGCGAACCCATGCCCGGGCTTTACCTGCGCCTCTGGCTCTGGATTCTGGCCACCGACGAAGCTTTGCCTGCGGCCGATGTCGACCTGCGCGAGTTCTTGACCAATCCGCCATCGAGCCTCTCCGACTGGGATCGCCGCCTCGGGGAGTTCTGTATCGGAAGCGACACCACCGCATCGTTTCTGGACGGCGCACGCGCGGAGGCCGCACGGCGCATGGATGCCAGCGAGGCGCTCGACGAGCTTATGTGCGAGGCTTGGTTCTACGTGGGCTTGCGCCTCGAACGCGATGCCGCTGCCGCAGAGAACGAAGCGTCGACTGGGAAGCTTTTGGAAGAGGCCATGGCCGCCTACGGCAACGCCCTCGGGGCACGGCCCGTGGCATGGAAGTGGGAGTGGTCCTTCGCGCGGCTCGCCTATGCGCGGCTGGCGCTTGCGACCGGAAAGACCCAGGTGGAAGAGATGCCCACTGGATCTGACGGCACCGGTCCCGGCGCCCTCACCGTCGGCGTACACATGCCCGGGGAGAGGCGCGCCCGCGGCCTCATCGACGGTCGAGCCCTCCCGGGCCAGCTGTGGCTCGGTCTCCGCGAGCAACAGGACGGCTCACGCCGATTCGCCTACGTACCCGTACTCGCCCGCTGACCTGGGTGCCGCGCCAGGAGAGGGGGAACGGGAAGGGCGATGCCCGGGCGGTGATTCTGTGCCTCGCCCTTCGGAATCAAGCCGCCACGCCGCCCCCCTCAAGCAGCCACGGCCCGGCGGCCGCATTGCGATGGGAGCCCGCTGCATGCCACAGATCGATGGCGATGTCGCTGGACTCGTCTACCATGCGTGACGCATGACGCATCAGCATCAAAGGGTAACAGCGAAGTGGGCAGGGACCGCCGTCTTGATCGGCCTCTTGGGCATCGCGGCCTGGATGCTGCGCCGCCCCGACGCGGTGGGCACCGGTGAGCTGGGGCCTGAACAGGGGCAGGCCATGGCGACCGACGGGGGGAGCAGCGCCGAACTGGTGGCCGTGCCGGCTAGATCGCTGCGCTCCGACCTGATGGAGCCCCGTCGCGAGGCGGCCAGCGCTCCCGGCGCGCCCCAGGCCACGGCAACCGGCGACCGACTCCTGACTGGACGGGTCATCAACCCCGACGGAGCGCCAGTTCCCGGCGCACTCGTTTCGATCTTCGAGGTCGAAGACGGCGCCCCGGTGAGCTCTGGCGACTGCGAGCTGGCCAAGGCCGATGGCCAAGGGAAGTTCTCCCTGCACGTACCCGATTGGGCCTGGGAGAACCACGTGCTGCTCACCGCCCGCGGCGCCGGCTACCGGCCCTACTCGAAGACGGAACGTCTCGAAGCCGCGTTCCTCTTGAAGCCACACGTGCTGGACCTCAGCGACGGCTTCGAGATCTCCGGGCGAGTGATCTATGGGGGCCAGCCCGTGGCGAACACCGCCCTTTCACTCGATGTCGCCTACGGCGTGGGCGGCATCTTCGGTCCAGGCCCCCAGGCCTGGTGGGCCCAGGATCGACTCGAAGAAAAGGAGGTCGGGGGGCAGACCGATGAGAATGGCACGTTCCGGATCACCGGCCTCGCCGACGTTGAGTACGACCTTCACATCTCCGTCGAGGGGGACTGGACCGACAGGCTCGAATGGGGTCGGATGAAAGCGAAGGCCCCGAGCCACCGAGTCTACGACATGACCGGAGCCAAGCTCTCGGTGGTCGTGATGGGCCCGCTCGGCCCACTAGAAGGGGCGCAGCTCGTTCTCTCGCGCGGCCATCGCACGGCGAAACGCAAGACCACCCTCGATCCGGCAGAGTTCGATGTGCCGCCGCACAGCGAGATCCAGCTCGCCGTCTCCCATCCGACGATTGAAACGCTCACGCAAACGATCGAAACCCTGGGGCCGAGCCAGTGGCAGGAACTCGCCGTCCCCGTGGACCTCATCTCTCGCCCGACGTTGACCGTCACGTTGCCGGGGGCGTTCGGAGCAGGCATTCAAGAGCTCAACCTGCGTTTGGAACCCGACGTGGACTCAAGAGCCGTCGACCTTGTTGCGGTCCGGACAGCGGCCGTGGACCAATTCACCGTCGCACCGGTTCCGGCCGGTCCGGGGCCTGTCTACGTCACGCTTGAGCCCTCTCAGCAACGGGGTCCCGGGCACTTCCTGGACCCACAAACCAAAAGGCTTGACCTCCCTCCCAGTGGAAACGTAGCTACCAGCTTCTCCATCAATGAGGGCGGCCGCTGCGACATCAATGTCTGGTCGAGTAAGTCCGGCGGATGGTCTGCCCAGTACAGCTTGACGGATGGGTCAGGGACGGTTTGGCTCACCCGTTGGCTGGACCGTTCGTCCGGCGATGGCTACTCCGCACTCGGGGATGCGGAGTTCAGCGTCTACGAAGAACAGTACGAGGTCTCCGAGGGGCCGCCCACCGGCGATACAGCAGGCCTTCCGGAACGGCTGTCTTCTATCGAAGATTCAGCGGTGAGGAGAAGCGGACTCCTCCCCCCCGGCGACTACACCCTGAACGTGACCTCAAGCGATCACAAGCCCGTCACGCGCAAGGTGACGATCAAGTCCGGAGTCACTACGACGGAACATGTCGCCCTGGAGCAGTCGGCGAAAGCGCGCTAGGACTGGATGCTGGCGCCCGCGGCCCCCCCTGCTTGGGGCCCCAGCATCCCCCCGGAGGGTCTATTCCTCCCAGGGTGTGGTGGAGAACTTGTCCCCGGCAGGAACAGAGACGTAGCTGCGAGCCCCATCGCCCGTGAGCACTGCCGCGGCGAGACGGTTCCCGAACACCGCCCCCAGATCGAGGCCGACGGCGTGCTGGAACTCCCGGGGCGTCTTGTCCTCCACGTAGGGTGTGTGGCCGAAGTACACGTGGCCGAATCGGCCGTCGTAGACGTCTGCCCAGAAGGGATCGCCTGGCCCTTCTTTCTTCAGCGTGATGAACGAGCCTGCGGGGCGATACCTCGTCTTGACGACGGTCCTTCGCTCCGCCCCCAACAGTGCCACAAGCTCTTCCGGGGAGAGCTCCTGCTCGCGCTCGAAATCAGGATGGAAGTCGAGCCCCCCAAACTCGATCGTGACGGACGCCTGGGTCGCGCCGGTCACGTGGCGGACGCGCATCAAGAGCTCAGCGCCCTTGCCGAGCGTCGCCAGATCCAGGGTCTTGGTGGTAGGCAGCACACCGGCATGCACCGCCACACCGCCCGGCACCTTCACCACGATCTCCGCGGTCTCGAGAAAGGCTATGTCTTTCCCTGAGAGCGCGGCCGTGATCCCCTTGAGCTCGTCGAGCCCCTTCATCTTGACGTTGTCCCCGGCGGCTGCGAAGGCCCGGCGGAACCGTTCGTGCTTCTCCTCGTGATTGCCCTTCACGAGTCGAACATCTTGCCCTCCCTCGCGCAGCTCTCGCACGCGCGCCACGACCCCTGGCGAGTCGGGCCCTTTGTCGATCAGGTCCCCCAAGAACACAACCACGTCCTCCTTGCGGAGCTCCACGGCCCCGAGCAAGGCGTTGAGCTCCGGGAGCATTCCGTGCACGTCACCGATGATGATGTGCCTAGCGGTCGCGGGTGCCATTCTGGATGGGGAAGCCATTATCGAGAAGAAGGCCATTCCCGAAGGAAAAGTACGGCCCCTGGGTGAAAGAGCGGGAGCAAGCCCCCTTCGCCAGCGGCGCTCGCATCAGCGCAGCATCGGCCCGGGGAGGGGCTGCCCGTTGGTCGATAGGATCTGAAAGTGGTGCGCACGGTTGGGACCGTCGTAGGACCACACGATGTTCTTCTCGCGGTCGACTTCGAAAAGCTTGACGCCTTTCGATGCCTGGTAGCTCGCGACCACCGTGTTTCCATTGGGGAGTCGCTGGACGCCGCAGGCGTCGTGAATGATCCCCCCCACCTCATGGTTGCGCAGCACCCACGCGATCTTGCCCTCTGGCGTGAACTCCACCACCTTGTTGCCGTGCGTACAGCCCACGAGCACGTTCCCGCTGGGCAGGTCGATCGCGGTGAAAGGCCAGTTCTCCGCCTTGCGGCCCCCAAGCTCCTCGAGGTCCGTTGCGATCGACGCGGCGACGGTGCCATCCGCACGGTAGAGCTTGACGGAGTGCGCCAAGAGATGCGGAACACGGTAGGTGCCGTCCGCGAGCTTGCGGGCCATGCGCGTCTGCATATGGGCGTTGTCCGTTTCTGGCTGTAGCACCACCGTCCGCGAGACAGCGCCTTCTCCATCCACTTCGCGGATCCGCGGCGCCCGTCCGAGCTCCGTCACGAGCGTCAAGCCATCGGGGAGGCGCTGAACCGTCGAGATTTCCTTGTTCGGCTCCTGCACCTTGTACTGCCACACGACGTCATGACTCCCGTAGCGGTACTCGAGGACCTCGTTGCCCCACGCGATGATGATGTTTCCGCTGTCTCTTATACACATCTGACGCTGCCGACGATATGCAGTG
>CAJXRJ010000407.1 GCA_913058555.1 uncultured bacterium | reverse complement strand
GCCTAGTCTCGTGGGCTCGGAGATGTGTATAAGAGACAGCTTCTGGGCAAGGGAGGCGCGCTTTGGAACGAGGGCTCCGGTCCAGGGGTCGGTCCATGGATCGCGGCGCCGGGTCCCGCGCTCGCGGCTCACGCGGAGCGATTCGCGGAAAGCCCCGGACGCCGACCAGCCGTCAGGTTGGAGCCGGGCCTCCACTTCGAATTCGGCGTCCCCGAAGTCTTCCCGAAGCTGGCGCAGCACGTCGGCGTGGGCAGACGTCGAACGCGTCCTCTCGATCTCGCCGAGGACGAGCAGCGATTCGAGCTGCGGCTGGCCGGTGAGTCCAAGGGCGAGGGCTTCCAGGGTGAACGTGCGAGCTTCTTCCACCTGACCCAAGAGGCGCTTGGCGCGGGCGCTCACCATCAGGGTCCGGTGAAGCTCTGTCGGCAGCGGGTCGGATGCGCTCCCAGCGCCAAACTTCTTCAGGGTCGCTCGGGCCTCCTCCGCGAGGGTCAAGGCGCGCTCGATCCCGCGTCCACCCTTCGTGATGCTGTCGGCTCGCTCGAGCAGCAGGCGCACGAGACTCGCCGCCTCGGCGATGGTCGCGTCGCGCGCTTCGCAAGCGGCGCGGGCACGCTCGACCATCGCGCGCCACTCGAAGCGCGCCTTGACGTCTCGGCCGTTGGTCGAGAACAGCATGCCGTCGGAGACCAGGACGTTGCCGGACGCGATCGTCCCCGTGATCTCTTCCTCGACGAGACCCGAGACCTTGTCGAGCCGCACGAGTCGGCGCACGTTGGGAACGAAGATGCTGTTCTTGTCGACGACGGGGAACCCGGAGTCGGACTCCACGATGCCCTCGAGCGGCCACAGCCAGCGGCGGCGGTAGGGCGGGCCTTCGCGCAGGCCCCGACGGAAGTCGAAGCACGCGATGCGGAGGCCGCCGATGTAGACGTTCCGTTCGTCGGCACCAATGAGCACGGGCCGGTCCGTGCGACGGTAGCGCCTCCGGCGGCTTGTGGACTGCAGGCCCATCTTCTCGTAGATGTCCTCCTGGGCGACGCTCCAGATCAGGGCGCCGGTGTCGAGGTCCAGGGCCAATAGCTGTGCGCCATCCTGCGGCGTCGCGACGATCGTGTCCTTCACGACCACGGGCGGAGCGTTGCGCCAACGGCTTTCGATCCAGCCGGGCTTGTAGAACTCGGGAGCGTTGACGCGCACTTGCTCGTAAAGGGTCTCCCAGAGGGTCTCGCCCGTGAAGAGGTCCACAGCGGCGATCAGGCCCAGCTGCGTCTGGAAGATGACCCGGTCGCCGGTCACCACAGGTGCGGGGCTCGAGTATTCGTTGATGGCGCGACCGAACATGTTCAGTTCGCGCTGACCGGTCACGATGGGGTTGGACCAAAGGACCTCGCCGCTGATGAGGTCGAAGCAACCGAGGTGCAGCTCGATGCGGTCCCGAAGACGGGCCATGGGAACCAGTACCCGGGCCCCGACGATCGTGGGGGGGCCAACGACGGTCATGCGCTCGGCGAACGTGCCGCGCTCGCCGTCCCAGCCTTCGGGGGGCATGGTGGTCCAGAGCACATCGCCGTTCTCGGAATCCATCGCGACGAGGCGCCTCTCGGGCATCACCTGGATGATGTCGAGATCGTTGAACTTGTCGGCTTTCTGGAAGGCCTCGGGGATCTGCAGGGCGGCGACGACGATGCCGCGGCTGGCCGCGACGGTGACCATGCGCTCGTCCTTGTCCACCGCCTTCTGGAATTCGAGGTACTCCCGGGGGGTGACGTCATTCCAGCCGAGGGCCTCCTCACGCAGCGTCCACTTGGGACGGCCATCGAAGGCCCCGATGGCGTGCACGCTGCGGCTGGTGTTGACGAAGATCGTGTCGCCAAAGCGCTGAGGGAAGAGTCTGCCCGGGCCGCTGGACTCCCAGTAGGGCCCCTTGGGCAGGGGATACTTCGTGCCCCAACCCGACGACTCTGAATCGCCGTCGCCCGGGCGGCTCAGGATCGAGCGCGTCTGGAAGAACTCGGCTGCCACACCGCTGGCTGGGCCGCGGACGAAGCTCGCTTCATTGGCGGGTCCGGAGGCGGAATCACTGCGGAGGCTGTCGAAGGCGGCAAGGGCGTAGTCGATCCGAGCCAGCGTGCCCTGGGCCGTCGAGCCCGCGTCCACCGCGGTTGCGATCTCGGCTCGCAGGGCCTGCCATTGTTCCCTGGTGCTGCAGCTGCGTGACGGGTCGTCGAGGGCGATGGCCGCGGCCCGCGCCCACGCCCGCAGGCCGTCGGCTCCATTCCCAAGTTCCAGCTCGAGGTCCCCAAGGGCCCACCACGCGCCCTGGGCGGCGTCGGTCAGGGGCCAGCGCTGGGCGAGGCGCGCGAGCGCTCCTCGGTCGCCCTCGGAGATGGCGCGCCCGAGGGCATTCTTCGCTTTGGTCTCAAAGCGCCGCCGGTAGATCTGGCGGCCGGCGTCCGGGAGAGCGAATAGCTGCGAGACGGCCCACGAGCTGGCGCCCGCGTGCACGTCGGATTGTGACGGGTTGCGCGCACCCACTGCCTTGGGCCTCGTCCCCGAGAGAACCTCGCCTTCGTGCTCCTCGATCAAAGCCTGCAGTTCCGCAATGGCCTCAGCCCAGCGTCCCGCGGCCACGTGCTCCTGGGCCTTCTCCGCCCGGGCCCGGGCGGCCTGGGTGTTGTAGAGCTGGAAGAGGTTGGCGCTCGCCGAACCGTCCTGGGGCCCGGGGGCTGCGGCGGGGCTCGCCGCGAAGGCTCCCGAAACGAGTCCTAGGCTCGCCGCCAAGGGCAAGAGTGAGCGCCACACTCGCCCGACGAAGGATCGAAGATTCCCCGCTGGGTCCATCGTGCGCTGCCGGGCCGCGTCCGCATTCCCTACGAGATCCGAACCTTGCCCGTGGGCCTTCCTTTGGCTTGGCTTCGGTGGGTGAATCATGTCGAGTCGGATAGGTACGGCCAAGGGGGCGAGCGATCTGCGAAGGGGCGGCGAGGGGACGGTGGCGCTAGCTCATACGAGCTCGGCCCTTTTGCGAAGGATCCACTCGACCCCAAGCAGGGCGAGGGCGGCCAAGAGCGTTGCCCAGCGGTCCCAGGCGTCATCGAGCTGACTGGACACAGGCTCCCGTCTCTCTTGGTCCGGCGGGAACGCCTCTTCCAGGGCATCGGTCAGATCGAATGCCGAAGCGGAGACGCCCCCGGAAAGGGACGCGAGGCGCTCCATTGCGCCCGGATCGGGACTGGGGTCCTGGTTTTCGCGGGACGGAAGGACCACGTCGAACTCGGTGCGGACCTCCGATTTCGGGGAGGCGTCATCGCCCCCGGCGGCGATCTTCGCCGCGTGCCGGCCAGGTCGTTCCGGTTGGAACGTCCCCCGGAAGAGGCCTGGAATCCCGCTGACAACCTGCAGTTCCATGGGCACCTCCTCGCCGTCCGGTCCTTCGATCACGATCTCTTGGGACGGTGCCTCGCTCGGGCGGAAGTCACTGTCGAGCACGCGGGCCTCGAGGGTCACGCGCTCGGAGATGTCGTATTCGCTGCGCAGGGCCTCGAGTTCGAATCGGCGGTCGCCGCTACGCATGCGGCCCAGGGCCAACCAACGCAGGGTGTTGCGCCAGAACGTCTCGTAGTAGCGGAAGCCGAACCGGTGACGCCAACGGTAGCTGGCCTCGATGGCCATGAAGAGGGTTCGTCCAGAGGGGTAATACCCCGCCACGAGCAGCGGGTCACGCTCTGTCCCTCCGCCGAGCTTGGAATCGGTGTGACGCAGGAGCACCTGGGCACCGGGCTTGGCGCCGCGGACGGGGTAGTGCCAGTAGAAGCCCTTGAGCCCCTCCTTGTCCTCCCACAGCAGTCGGTTGCGCTCGATGTCGTCCACAAGGCGCACGATTTCGTGGGGGGCGGCCGGCTCTTCCAGGCCGTAGCGCCACTCCTCGTCGGTGGGCACGTCGAGCACCGAGATGCCCGCACGGTCGAGCTCCACCGGCAACAGCTCCGCGAAGTCGCTGCCCGCCACGGAACGCGGCATGTCGTACTGCCCGGCGATCACGCAGAGGCCGCCGCCGCGCTCGACGAACTCGAAGAGCGAACGCACAAACTCCTCGCCCTTCGCGGGGTCCGGAGAGATGTCGTAGGGGTTGACGTCGCCAAGGATGACCACGTCATAGTTCTCGAGCAGTTCCTCTCGGGAGGTGGGGACGCGTTGCAGGGGCGGCAGGCCCTTGGTGCGATCCTGTTGGAAGTCCGGCGTCGCGGACAGCAGGTAGAGCTGCACGTCGATGCGCGCGTCCATGCGCGAAAGCTCAGCGTTGAGGAAGCGATACTCCCAGCGCGGGTAGCCCTCGACGTAGAGCACGCGGATCTTTTCGCGGTTGACCGTCACGTTGAACGTGAGCTCGTTGTCGTCGAGCACGCGTTCATCCTCGAGGGGATCCACGCGCAGACGGAATCGCCTCTCGGACGCGCCGAAATCCAACGCGTCACGGCCGGCCACCAGAACGATGCGGTCACCCGACTCCACGAGGGGCACTTCCTGCACGGCCACCAGGCGAACGTCGCTGGGGTTCGACGCGGAGATCTCCTCGAGTTGGAGGGACACGGTGCCGCCATCTGTGCCGCGGGCTGACACCCGCGCCGCGATGGCGATCTGGTCGCCCTCGAGCACGGCCTCCGGGGCGTCCACGAGCTCGACGGCGACGTTCACTTCCGTTCGGTCGTCGCCCACGAGGATCGTGTCGACGGCAATGCCCGCCGCGCGTGCGGTGCCGGCGACTTCTTCCACGGCGCTGCCGAGGTTCGATCGACCGTCACTGACCACGACGATGTCGGTGACGTAGCGCCCGCGATGTCCGGCGATCGCGGCGCGTATGGCGTCGCCGATGGCCGTCGACGCGCCCCGCGCGTCCAGGGCGCGCCCATCCACGAGGGGGGCAAGGTCGTCGGCGAAGCGGAAGGTGCGGGGCATGTACCCCGCCGCTTCGGCGGCCGCGGCGATCCGTGGGCGAATGGCCTCGGCCACGTCCGCCCGCGAGGCTTTCTCGGGGGCCTCACCGGTCAGTTCGCGCACGGCGGCGCGGGCCTTGTCGTTGCCGACGTACCCGTCCTCCCGTGCCATGGATCCGGAGTCGTCGAAGAGGATCAGGACCTCGGGCTGGATGACGCTCTGCTCTTGGCGCACGAAAACTGGCCGGAAGAGCACGGCGAGCAAGAGCATGAAGCTCAAGAAGCGCAGGGTGATCAGGGACCACCGCATCTTCGCGGAGAGCGACTCTCGCCAGTAGGCCAGGGCGGAGATCGCAAGGGCTCCCGGGATCAAGAGCAGGGCGACGATCCAGAGGGCCGGCACTTCAAGGAAGCGCCAAGTTTCCTGGACGGCGTCCGCGCCGCTGTTGACTTGGGTCTGGGCGAACGCCGAGGTCGACGAAGCCCACCCCAGGGCGGCTCCAAGGACGGTGGCCAAACAGATGGGGCGCTTCATCACGCGGTTCTCCGGCGGTTGCCGATGTAGGCGCCCCAGAGGGACTCGAAGACAAGGAAAGCAAGCGCCGCCATGGCGAGCCAGCGCCAAAGTTCCCCTTGGCGTGGGCCGCCGCCGGCTTCGACTTTTTCAGCACCCGCGTCGCCCGTGCGGGCGACGACGAGCGCCGGGTGAATGGCTTCCACCTCCGCGGCCGTGGCGCGTGCGAGGTCGCCTTCGCTGGGGTCGAGTCGTACGGCGATTGGTTCCGCCGCCATCTCGTCGGCGCGCACCGTGTAGACGCCCGCTCGATCCAAAAGGGAACCGTCCAAGGCGGGCAATGCCCAACGTCCGTCCGAGCGCTCCTTCGCGTCCCCTTCGATAGGCAGCTGGCCGCCGCTGGGCAGCACGAGCATCGCGCTCCGCGGGAAGCTATCGACCACCATCGAAACGGGCTCGCCAACGGCGACGTTGCGGGGCTCGACGGCGCGTTTGCCGGCGTACTGAAAGAGCTCCAGGGTCAGGGGCACGTAGGTCTTGCCCGAGTCTGGGATCCGGTTCCAAGCACGGTCGATGGAACTCGTCCAGAGCAACACGCGTCCATCGCCGTAGGGGCGCTCGATGAGGAGCGGGCTCGCCGCTGCATCGTCGAGTCGCGCGAGCACCCGGGTGCCCGGCGCGGAGCCGGTCGTCGCGATGAAGTCGTAGACCGGCACCTCGGTGAGCAAGGGCCGGCGGCGTTCGTCGGCGAAGTAGCTCAAGGAAGGATGTGTCCCGTCGAAAGTGGAGACGCGGAAGTAGGTGGTGCGACGCACGGCGTTGACTTCGCGGCTGAGTCGCGCGGGCAGGAGGCCTGTGCCGTCGTCTTTCCAAAGGTGCGCTTGCCACCGCGCGAGGTCGCCCATGCGGTCGCCCATCGTGATGAGGAGGGCGGCGCCAGCGGCGACCCGGTCCTCGAGTCGACCGGCGAGCTCGGCGGATACGCTCGGCACGTTCGCGAGAACGATGACGTCCGAAGACTCGATCGGGGAGTCGGGGCTATCGAGTTCGGGAGCGCGCAGGATCGTCACTTCAAACGGGCCATCGGCGCTGCCCCCGAGGGCATCGTCGGGTGGTTCGAGGACGGCGCTGAGGTAGCCCACTTCGTCGTCTTCGATGCGCTCGGCGGGGGCGCCGTTGACGAGCAGCACCCTCAAGGGTTTCGGAGCCAGGGTCACCATGGCGCGCCGATCGTCGGCGGCGAGTCGGTCCCCTTCGAGGGCCGCGACCATCGAGTGGTGGCCGGGCTCGTCGAGGACTACGGTGAAGACAAGCTCCGCCGTGCCCCGTCCGGGGATGTCGACCCGCTTGCTGGTGGGCAGGCGCTCGCCATCGACTTCGACCGCGACGCGCTCCGCGAGCACGTCTTGGTCCCCGTGATTGGAAAGCTCCACCGCCAAATCAAACGCTGTCTCTTATACACATCTCCGAGCCCACGAGACTAGGCATGATCTC
>CAJXRJ010000406.1 GCA_913058555.1 uncultured bacterium | reverse complement strand
CACTGCATATCGTCGGCAGCGTCAGATGTGTATAAGAGACAGCTCCTTGGCGGTGGATCTCACCGACGTGCCGATGGGCAACGGAACGGTGACGGTCATGGCCGGAGAGACTTGGTACTTCCAGGCTTGGATTCGTGAGGCGATTGGACAGGGATCGAACTTCACGGACGGGCTGCAGGTTCCGTTCATCTGAGCCCCATCCGCGTCAGCGGATGATTCAGAAACGAGAACAGCCGCGTACAACAACGCACGAAAGGCCCGGTTCGACAACGTCGAACCGGGCCTTTCTCTGTGTCCTTGACCAGTGAGGAAGTGTCGCTACCGGGAATCGTCGCTCTCGCGAAAGACTCCGTCGGCAGCGACCGCTTTCCTTTCTGGTCCATCCGCTCACGCGGATGGACGATGGACGTTGTGAACTAGTTCACAACGGCCGTGAACCGCGTCCCTTCAAAAGCGCTCACCAACTCTGCCGGCGTGACCTTCGCATCCGCGACGTTCACCGTGCAGGTACCAGCGTCGTAGTCAACGTCAACGTCGCCGGTCTCGATTCCATCAAGCGTGGCAAGTGCAGACTGCACTTGCGGGGGGCAACCCGAGCCTCATGTCATGCCTTCGATGCTGAGGGACACAGTCTGTGCAGACGGAGCGGTCGTGTCGACACCCGTGGCGCCGTCGGCCTGGGTGTCAGGCTCGCCCTTGCACGCGACGAGCGCGAGACCGGCGAGGATCGGAAGAAGAAGTTTCATGGAGATAGCTCTCTGAAATCAGTTGGAGTTTTTGAAGGGCAGCGGGGTCGCCGCTCCAAGAACTATAGGACGAACCTGCCCCCAAGGCTCCACCGGGACCAGCCGAAGCTTTCCTGGCCCGGAACTACTGGCCCAGAAGGTGCTCCCCGATGAGCTCCCACTCGGTCTGACGTGAGTGCCAGCTCAGGGAGGCGTCCCGAATCCCATGGCGGGTCTGCGGATAGGCCATCATGCTCCAGCTCGTCTTGCCCGCTGACATCAGTGCGTGGGCCATCTGAAACATGTTCTGAACATGCACATTGTCGTCCATGATGCCGTGATGCATGTGCAGGAAGCCCTTGAGGTTCGCCGCCTGGGCGAGGCAGGATGTCGCTTCAAAGCCGGCGAGGTTGTCCGCCGGGGTTCGCATGTAGCGCTCGGTGTAGATCGAGTCGTACATGCGCCAGTCGTAGACGCCCCCACCGGCAATCCCGAGCCGGAACTTGTCCGTGCGTAAGAGGCAGTTGGCCGTCATGGACCCGCCGAAGCTGTATCCCGTGATGCCCACGCGGTCCGCGTCAGCCCAGGGGTTCGACGTGAGCCAATCCAGCACATCGACCATGTCAGCGACCTCTTGGAGACCGACGCGCCGGTAAAGCGGCGCGGTGGCTTCCGGCCCTCGGTTCGTCGAAGTCCGCACGTTGGCCTGGAGGACGAGCACCCCTTCCTGGGCCAGGAACTGGAAGAACGCGCTGCGGTTCCAGCGATTGCGCACGGATGGCGCCGCCGGGCCTGAGTAGGTGCTGATCCAGACGGCGTAGGATTTCGTCGGGTCGAAATCTGCGGGCTTCAGGAGCGCGGCGTCGAGCTCGAGGCCGTCGCGGGTCTTGACCTTGTGGAGCTCCCATTTCCCGAGCGCGATCTCCTTCGCCGCCGGCACCGTGGCCCTTTCAAGCGCCAGTAGCTCCTTCCCGTCGCGGTCACACACCCGGGCCACGCCCGGGTTCGTGAGGCTCGAGTACGTATCGATGAACTGAGTCCGGGAGGGGTTCCAGGTCACGCGATGGGACCCATCCCCTTGGGTCAGTCGGACAAACGAACCTCCATCGAGGCCCGCGCGATAGAGGTTGGAGTTGATGTCCCCGCCCTCGGTGCATTGGAACCAGACGTAACCCGAGTCACCGTCCTCAGGCTTCTCCACGTGGGTCACCCCGGTCACGTTCCACGTGCCACTGGTCACCGCGCCGATGAGCCTTCCGTCCTCGTGGTAGCGGTAGAGATGCATGGGGCCGGTGCGGTGGCTGTGCCAAAGGAAGGTGCCATCACCGAGCCAAACCGGCTCCTCCGGACGCTCTGTCCACGCCTTCGACGTTTCCCGAATGAGCACCTTCCCCTTCCCCGTGGCGGGGTCCACCGCGAGCAGGTCCGCCCACGTTTGGATTCGATCCTGGACCGTCACCAGGCAGGTCTCGCCGTCGGGCGTCCACCCGAGACGCACGATCAGGATCTCCTGGCCGTCGTAGGCGGAAAGGTCCACCCAAACCGTCTGCGCCGACTCGACGTCCGCGATGCCCACCTGGGGGATCGGGTTCGGATCGCCGACCTTCGGGTAGTTCGTGACCTCCGGTTCCACGCGAAAGTGGCCTTCCTCAATGTGGTCCACCACCGTGAACTCATGCACCGGACTCTCATCCAAGGCGAGGTAGGCCGTGTGCTTGGAGCTCGGCGACCAGTAGTGCCCCTGGAAGTTCCCGCGGCCCCAGATTTCTTCCTGGTAGACCCAGTCGAGAAGACCGTTGAACTGGTCCGGGCCACCGTTCTCCGTGATGGCGCGCACCTCGCCAGACTTGGTCTCGACAAGGTAGAGGTCGTTGTCTCGCACGTAGGTCAGCCAACGACCGTCAGCGGACATCCGGTCGTAGCGAATCTCACCGTCAGCTCCCCGTGCCAGCACCCGTGTCCCGCCCGAGCTGCTGTGGAACCAGAGCTCCTTCCGGAAGTAGACCATGCGCGCGGTGCCGTCGTCCGAGACCTGCTCCGGGTTCGTCCCAAGGGCTTTGGCGATGTCCTCGATCTCCTTGGCAGTTCGCTCCTGTCCCGCCATTGACGTCAGCCCCGAGCGGATCTCCGCCGCGATGGACTCCTCTGCCGCGTCGGCTGGGCTCTCCCGGGGCGGCAACTCGCCCTTCTTCATCTCATCGATCGCGCCCGTGGCCACGTCGATCCAGACCGTGCCCTCCCCGCGTACGGTGCGCTCGATGCGCGCTCCGTCCTCAGCCCATCGGAATCGTGGCATCGAGGGCGCCAGGCTCACCCCCGGCTTGCCTGAGCCTCTGCTCGTCTCCTCGAGCGTGATCCGGCGTGGACCCTGCTGGGGCGCGTCTTGGGCCGGAGCCCCGAAGGCGGGGCCCGCGAGAGAAAGGAGCACGGGCCCGACGAGCGCGGGAAGCAGGAACCTGGGTGCGGTCGGCTCGGGGAACGTGGAACGTCGAATGAAACTCATGAAGGGGGCGTGGGCAGCCGGTGTGGGATCCAGGCCGCGCCTGAATTCGAATCTGGGGCCGCCAGTGTAGATTCAAGGTCGAAATCTCCCACGGGCTCCGACGTAGGACTCACATTCCCCCCTTCCCGCCCGCCTCTCGCCGCCCCTACGCCCCTTTCTCCATGGGGCGCCCTCCACCGCCATGATCCTGACCCTCCTCCAAGCGCATCTCCTGGCCCCGCTCGCACTCAGCATGGGCGGCTCCCCGGCTCCCCTACAGAGCTCAGATCTGCTCTCGACGATCCCTGACGGCGCGATCGTGGCCTTCCACGCGCCGAGCCCCAAGTCCCTGATCGCAAGTCGAGACACCAGCGATTGGGTCCAGTTCATGCTCGACGCCCGCTGGGAGCTGATCATCGACGACCTGGCGACCCTGATGGGTGAGGAGGCTGCCGCCAAGGAGATCCAGGCCGCCCGCCGCGTCTTCATCGATGCCCTGGCGGACACGAATGGCGCAGTCGGCTTCCTCGACTGGGACCCCGAGACCAAAGACGTGACCGCCTGCCTCGTCGCCCAGGCTGGCCCGGAATGCTCGGCACTCCTGAGACGATTTGTCGGCGAGGACGCTGCGCCCCAAACCCTGGCGGACGGCAAGTCTGTACTCGTCGGCGAGGCCGGCCGGGCGGAGCTCTTCTACGAGGGCGAGGGCATGGTGGTGCTCGTCTCCGCCAAGTCCATCGAAGCCTCGAAGGCCGTGGCGGAGGGTTGCCTCGCCCGCCTCGGCAACGCCGGTGCCGGCGGCCCCTTCGCCGTGCCGGGCGTCGCCAAGGAACGCGGCAACGCCGCACTCGAATTTGCCGTCAACCTGGCGCCCGTCTGGGACATGGCAGCGGAGGACCTCGATGGCGAAGGCGACCTCGCTGAGGCCATCGCCGATTCGGCTCGGACCATCGAGTGGCTCTACGGCTCCATCGGCTTCGGCGACGGCGAGGCCGCCGAATGGAAGTTCGTGGCTCCCTATGGCGTGGACACTCTGATCGGAGAGGCCATGGGGTTCTTTGGGGAGGCCGACCCCGCGCTCTTCCGCACGGTCCCCGCCGGCGCGCAGCAGGCCACCGTGTTCTCCTTCGACCTCAGCGGAATGGCTGACTGGGTCCTCGCGCAGGTCGCCACGGAGAATGAGGATGCCCACGCCCAAGCCGAAGCCGCCATCGAAGGGGCCGGCCAGGCTGTTGGCTTTGACATCATGAACGACGTGGTGCGAAACCTCGAAGGCCAGTTCGTGTACTACACGACCGGCGAAGTCATGAAGATCGACGGAATGGAGCTGCCGGGCGCCTTCGCGATGACGGTCATCTCATACGTCAAGGACAGCGACGTGATGATCGACGTCGCCGATACCTTGCTCCAGCTCGGTGGAATCGCGTCGGATCTCGACTCCGGCGAGCGCACGCTCCCGGGCGAAGACGGCGAAGTGGAGCTTTGGACGAGCTCGAAAAGCAGCGGCACGAAGATGGCCCTGGGTGTCGGAGCAGGTCGCGTCGCATTCTCGATGTCTCCCACTGACCTGACCAGCTACTTCGACCTCGCGTCCGGCGCCGAGGGCATTGGCCGCATGCTAGATAACAAGGTGCTCGCCAAAACAGCCAAGGGCCTGCGTGGCACCGCGATCAGCATTCAGTCCACAGCTATCATGGCTGACAGCGTCCGTCAGATGGTCAACTCCTACGCCGACATGATGGAGTCCCTCGCTGGTGCGTTCGGAGATGAAGGTGATGACCTTGTCCCCATGCGCTCAGCCGCCGATCGCCTCGCGGGCATGGTCGAGCAGTACTTCGAAGGGGCGACCACGACCGAGCTCCAGATTGGGGGCGGCATGATCCGTGCCAACGTGCGGTCCCGCTGAGCCCCTTGGCCGCGATGACCGCGGGGGTGGACGAACGCCCCACATACAGCCGCGCCATGCAGTTACCATGGCGCGGCTTTTTCTCTGCCCTTTAGCGCGCGCTACGCGCGACCTCCTCACCTCGCAATGCTCCACACCTCCCTCGTCGCGGCCATGGCCGTAGGCGCCCTTGGCAACGCCAGACAAGACTCGCTTCTCGATCTCATGCCAACGGATGCTGCGCTCGTCATGGAGCTCGGTGACCTGCACTCGATGCTCGCCGTGCCCATGGAAGAACGCGGCGACTGGCTGAAGTTCCTGACCGACGAGCGCACGCAAGCCGTCTTTGACTTCGCCCTCGAAGAAGAGGGCGTCGAGGTCTCGTCCATGGCGCTGATCGGTGAGATGGCGGCGGAGATCCGCGGCGGCGCGATGGCCATGATAGACATGGAGGAGGGTCCATTCGTGGGCGCCATGCGGGTGACCGATGAGTTCGAAGAGGTTCTCGTGGCGCTCTTCAACAACCTCGACGACCCCCTTCAGGAGACCGAGGTCCTCGGGAGGCGCGCCCTCATGGACGGCATGGAGACGCTCGCCGTCGTGGAAGCCGACGGGCTGACCCTGATGATCGCTGCCGAGCCCGGCGAGGTCGAAGCGACCCTTGAGTCGATGCTCGGTGCCATGGAGGACGGCCTTGAGAAGGCTGGCTGGTGGACCGATGCGGTGGGTGGCCTCGATCAATCGATCGCACGCGTCTCCGTGGACTTCGCCGCGATGCCAATCGACGACGACCCCGATTTCGACATGGTGGCAGAGGTCATCAAGTCCATGCACCTGGACTTCAACGCTGGCAGCGGCCATGAGGGCGGCATGAGCCTCTCCATCGAGTTTCACGAGAACGAGATCGTGGACGCTTTCGGAGGAGCCGCCTCGGAAGACGCTGACTTCAACCTTCTCCTGATGGCACCGGAGGGCGCCCAGACCCTTCAGGTGGGCAAGGTGGACTTCGGTGCGATGATAGAAGCACTGGTCATGTTCGTGGACGCGGTCGAGCCGGGCACCGGCGCCGTCGAGGGTTACGAAGCTGGCCTCGAAGCGGGCAGCACCTTCCTCGGCATCGACATCCAATCAGAGCTTCTCGACAACCTGAACGGCGACGTCATTGGATTTCAATGGGTCGACGACACGGAGGCCATGCTCGGTGAAGATGTCGACTCCCTGCGGGAGGCGATGCCGGTCTTTGGCCTTGGCATCAACGACCCCGAGCCGTTTATCGAGCTCCTCGAGATCGCCGAGCCCTTCGCCGCGGATTTCGGCGGTGAGGTCTACGACGAGGGCGACATCACCACGTTCAGCGTCGAGATCATGCCTGGCTTCGAGATCATGGCCCAGGTCTCGCCCAACTTCCTCTACATCGGCGCCGACCAGGGGCGCCTGGCGGACACGATTGCCCGTGAGGGCACCGCCAAGGCCGACGGTGCCGTGGACGACAAGACCTTCAAGTTGGCGATGGAGACCATGACGGGTCCCGGCGTGTCGATCTGGGATATCTCGCTGGTCATTGACATCATGATGCTCGCCTTCGAAGAAGACGAGACCATCGACGTTCCCGACGAGGTCTACGAGGTGTTCGATGCGTTCGCCGATCACATCAAAGGCATCGGCATGAACGACTTCCAGTTCGTGGGCAACACGATGACGATCCGCGCGATGACGCGCTAGCCAGCGCGCCGCCCACGAGCAGGGCCATCGGAAACAGCGCGGGGCCGCCCTGGAGAGATCCAGGGCGGCCCCGCGCTCGTTGGCTCTGGCCACCTCTACAGGCGGGCGGTCCCTAGCAGGCCGTTGAACAAGTCGGCTATTCAGAATGTCGTCCATCGGACGCCT
>CAJXRJ010000405.1 GCA_913058555.1 uncultured bacterium | reverse complement strand
CGAGATCATGCCTAGTCTCGTGGGCTCGGAGATGTGTATAAGAGACAGGCCTACTTCCAGGCACGCGCCAAACTCGAGACCCTCATAAGCCCACTCCCCTAGGCCTGCACAAGCCCCGGAGGTCGCCTCTGCGGACCCACGCCGGTACCGACTCCTCGCCCCGGGCCGGCTCGCCACGCCGGGCCGAGGGTCTGGTTCAAAGAACGACGCCGAGCGGCGTGTGGGTGAATCCGTTGAAGACGTAGGGCAGGTCGGTTCCACCGAGGGCGATCTGAAGGATTTCCGTCAGCACGTCCCGGTAGTCGGTCGTGACGGCGAGGTCGCCGTTGTCGAGCTGCCCGGGGCTTAGGGTCGGCCATGTTCCGTGCACGAGTCCGCCCTGGACGCGGTGCCCCATCGCAAACATGACGCCCCCGCTCCCATGGTCGGTGCCCGCAGAGCCGTTCTGGGCCACGCGGCGCCCAAACTCGCTCTTCGCGTAGAGCACGTACTTGTCCTCCATGCCGAGCAGATCGAGGTGGAAGGCTTCGAGGGCCGCCGATAGGTCCAACAGCATGTTCGCCATCGTTCCCGTGACCGGTCCTTGGTTGTTGTGATGGTCCCAACCACCGTAGTCGTAGTGCAAAGCCTCGAGGCCGATGTTGGCCTTGATCAGCGTGGCGGCCCCGCGGAGCGCAGTCCCGAAGGGGCTTGTGGGGTACACCGCACCGTTCGCGGGCACGTAACCCACGAAGTCGATGGCCTCGAGCTCGTCAATCGCCGCCAGGGAGCTCGCGGCCGCGGGCCCGAGTGGGGCGGGCGCCGCGCCGTAGGCATCCTCGATGGCAGCCCGGCGGTCCTGGGCTGAGGCGGGGCGGCCGGGGAAAGCGAAGTTGCCCGGGTCCGGGATCGGAAGGACCTGGGGCGCCAGGGCCAAGACCCTTGGGACGAGGTCATCGATGGAGATCCCGCGCAGTGCTCCCCCGCCTGAGGGCAGGACCGACTGTAGGTGCCGCGCAAGCCAGCCGGAGGGCTCATTGCTGCCGGGATTGTCCGGCGTCCCCGTCTCCATCGTCCGCATCGCTTCAAAGTGACTGCGGGAGGGATCCGTTGAACCTGCGGCGTGAATGACCGCGAGGTTGCCGGCGGCGAAAGGCGTGAGCAGCGCGGATGCGTTGGGGTTGAGGCCGAAGTAGCCGTCGAGATCCACGGCTCCGTTGGGCGTTCCCGGAGGGGTGATCGCCAGGCCGGGCCGCGGCCCTGGGTTCATTCCGATCCCATAGAGTTCTGCGTCTCCGTAGGGTACGACCGCGGAGATTCCGTCCATGGCGCCCCGCAGGAAGATCCCCACCAGGGCGGGCCGAGAGGTGCCCCCCCCCTTGGAGAAGGCCATCTGCGGCATCGCGAGGCTTGCCGCCCCTGCGGCTGCAGAAGCCCCGAGGAAGCGCCGGCGTGAAATGCGCGCGTACTCGGCGCAGTTGTCTTGATTCTTGATCATGTGAATCTCGCTTCGACGTGGCTCAGGACCACTGGACGCTGGGAAGGGAAAGGGCAACGGCGATCGCCTCCCGGGCGGCGATCAGATTCCACACGGGGCTGTTGTCGACGAACTCCTGGACCTCGGTCAGGTCCAGGTCCGACATGCGCCCGCCAAACACACTCAGGTTGATCGCCCGGGCCGCCGCCGTCCGCGGCACGCCCCCTAGGTAGGCACCGATCGTCGTGTTTCGCACTGTCGTCCCAGGAACTTGGCCGTCCATGAGCCTGGAGGCAAAGCCCCACCGCGGGAGGAGATTGGATCCCCAAGCCCCGAGGGAATCGGGGAACCCGTTGGGCGCCGACCAAGCAAAAGGGAGGTGGCCCATCTGTCGCAACTCCTCGAGGAGAGGCCGTACGTTCGCGATGTCGCCGCCCGTGCCACGCACCGCGGCCATGACGAAGTGCATGGGCCGCTTGAGTCGCGGATTCCCCCACACGTTCGCCTCCACGAGGGACCGTTCGCTCAAAACCTCGCGCAACGTTTCCTGGATGTCGCCGTCCGTCAGAAGGAACTTAGCGGCGACACGATCGATCGTGGCCTGGGGCGTGTCGTAGGTCAGGAAGAACGCGCACATCTTGGACGCGATGTGCGCGGCCGTGCTGGGATGGGAAGCGAGAAGATCGAGGACCATCTCGCCATCGATCTGGCCGCCCCCCCCCGGTATCGGCGTCGAGAGCACTGTCTTCATGCCGGTGTCATGCTCGGTGGGATCGAAGACGAAGATCCCCTGCGTCGGTCCGGGCCTCAGGTCGAAGGTCCACCCAGTGAAGCAACGCGCCACGTTCACCACATCGGTCTCGTCATAACCACCATTGACGCCGAGGGTGTGAAGCTCCATGAGCTCCCGCGCGTAGTTCTCGTTCGGCGCTGCTGCGACGTTCGTGTAGTTGTCGAGGTAGTAGAGCATCGCCGCACTCTTCGCGGACGCTCCGATCAGGTCGCGGAACCGGCCCAGGGCGTGGGTCCGGATGACCTCTCGATCATCGACCGCCTTGAGGTAGCGCAGGGGCCCCTCGTATCCAGGGATGTTGAGGTGGTCGGTCCAGAACTCCACCACGCGCTCGAACACTTGGCGCCCCGAGTATCGGGCCCGCAAGATGCGGGCCTGGCGGAGGGCGTTCGCAACGACCAGATCACCGTTCGACGAGGCGGGGTAGTTGGCGATGAGTTCAGCGGCGCTCATGGAGAGCATCGGGAACGATGCCAAACGCGCATCCAATGCGGAGTCGTCAATGGACGCGGGGTCGAGCTGCTCGTCACGCCAAACGTCCAGCCCCTTGCTCACTGCGTCGGCATAGAGATCCGAGGTGAAGCCCCAGGTCGCCCGGTGGACGAGGGAGAGCAATGGATCCCGCAATGCGTCCGGCGGCGGCGCGCCAGGCCCGGGGGTCACGGGCACATGCTGTGCGCCGGCGGCCGCCCGGGAGGCGCCGGAGAGCACGGCCCCCGCGCCTGTCACGGCGCGCAGGGCGCGGGTCATGGCCTTACGCCTCCCCGGCTGGAGGGGTGCATCGCCCCCCGCCACTGTCGGTGCTGGAACGGTTGCGTCGTGGGTTGTCATGGCAGTTCCTGGGTGGGTCATTGGAATCTGGGTGAATACCGGAGCACGGCTGACTAGCGTTCGAAGGACACGCGCAGCTCGAGGGTCAGCAGGTCGCAGCGATCGAGCGCTGCCTCGACGCTTCCCGCACGGATCAATCGTTCGATCGCACGGACCTCATCACGAATGGCGCTGGTGTCTTCGCCGCGCCGATGGAGCCGACGGCCAAGGCCGCGGATCTCCTCGATGCGATTCCGGAGGCGAACACGTTGGCCCGCGAGCCGAGCGGCCCCCTCCCGCACCGCAGCTCGCTGGGTCACTGTGACCGAGGTCAGAAAGTCCAGTCGAGCTCCCAGCTGCAGCCGCTTCAGCTCATTTTCAGCGGCGAGAAGCTCCTCGAAGTGGTTCTCAATGGCGACGCGGTCGAGCGCCGGAGCCCCAAGCGAGTCCCGGAAAGCCCGCCGGAGCTCCTGGAGCTCACTGCGCCGGACAGCCATCTCGCGGCGCGCCCCTTGGAGTACGTCTCGGAGCGGCTGGAGTTCCGCCTCGGTGAGTCCAAGCTCCTCCGCGTGCTCGAACACCCACGTAGGAGGAGGCAGGAGCCCTTCAAGGTCGCGGGCTTGGGGCTGAGCCCGAGCTCCGATCAGAAGGGCCACCCCGGCGATGGTCGTTTTGGAAATCAACATGATCTGTAACCTCAGTCTCTCAGCAAGGTGTCGGTGGAAAGCTCCATTCGTGCGTCGCTTGCTTGCTCTTGCAGAGCAGCCAGTGCTGAGTCGCAGGCGCCATCGAGGTCGGCGGGGTCAGGCTTGGGTCCCACGCGGTGACTCACCAGAACGGCCGCGAGCAACACCGCCGCCGCCGCGAGCACGCCGACCAACCATGTCCAGCGCCGCCGAGCCGCAGGGCTCTTCACAGCCTCTGGATTCTCCAAAGCCCCGGGGCCTGGGACCAACGTCGCCGTCAGCTCCGCAAAGGTCGGGGCCTCCGCCATGTCTCGCCGCCGCTCCTCATCGAAGAACTCGGCCAACTCTCGATCTCTATCGTTCATCAGAAATACCTCGCAAAGGAGGCGCATCGGTGCCTGAGGCTGTCCTTGCCCCGCTCGTAGTGCTTTCGCGCGGAACCCACCGCGATCGAAAGGACGTCGGCTGACTGCTCAACGGTCAGCCCTTGGTAGAAGGTCAGGTGCAGGATCTCCTGCTGCCTGGGGGAAAGCGTGGCCAGGGCCGCGCGGATGCGCCGGTGAAGTTCCTCCCGCTCGGCATTCTCGATGGGATCCGCACCCGCTCGGCCATCGATGGACGAGGGTGCGCTCCGGCGGCCGCGCTCGCGCAGCCCATCGCGTTCACGGACACCGCGGCGGAACTCCTCGAGCGCCACTCGACGAATCACCCCAAAGAGGAACGAGCGCAACGATCCATCGCCGCGGTGTCCGGCCGTACCGGAGAGGACCCGGGCGTAGCTCGACTGCAACACGTCCTTCGCCGCCTCTGGGTCCTTGCCACAACAGTGCAAGGACCAGCCGTAGGCCCCCTCGTGCAGGGCCTCGAGCTCATGGATCGGGGTGACAGAACGCATCGTTTCGATCTACCGTGCCGCGGCGCCCGGATCCGTAGGACACCGTTCTCGAAATACCTGCGTGCGCCCTCGGACAACCGCATGGGAGGCCTGGGGGGCCCCACCTCCCCGTCAATCGGCGGGGCAGTAGAATGTCGAGGAAGACCCCGGGCGCCCCCAAATCGCCTCCCATCCGTGATTCCGCCGCCATGAAACTCCCCATTGCCCTTTCCGCCGTGCTCTGCCTCGGCAACGCGGCGAGTGCCCAGTCTTTCAATGTCGATCTTGGCGTGGCCTCGGTGGGAACGCCCAGCGCGAGCTACGGCGGCGCCGCCGCGTCCCCCGGCGTTTGGAACGGCATCGACCCAAGTGGTGCGATGACGCCCCACGATCTGTTGGATGTCTCAGGTGCAACCACCGGCGTGACGCTCACGACGCCCGTGAGCGGCGGCGTGTCGTTCCCGAATGCGTGCCTCACGGGCGAAGATCGCCTTCTGCTCGCGGACTACACTGATCCACTCCCGGGCGGCGCCTACGTCTTCGAAGGTCTGGCGCCCGGCCGCTACACGGTGATCTGCTACTCGTTTGCGGCGGACGACTTCACCTTGACCACCGACATCAACGTCGTGGGCGGCAGCGGGGGCGTCCAAGTCGTCGGCGGCTACGACTGGTGCTCCACCATGATGCAGGGCCAAGGCGATACCTATTCGCAGCACATCGTTGACGTGACGGCCGGCTCGATCACCATCACCTACGACGCCGGCGCGACGCTCTTCGAGACGTTCAACGGCTTCCAACTCGTCAGGGGCACCGGGACCCTGGGTTTGAACTACTGCATGGCCACCGACAACTCCACCGGTGGCCCCTCGATCATGGGGGCCTCTGGGTCCGACGTCGTGAGCGACCAGAACTTCACCCTGCGCGCCACCGGGCTTCCGGCGAATCAGTTCGGCATCTTCGTGACTTCGAAGACTCAAGCGTTCCTCCCCGGAATCAACGGCACTAGCAACGGCAACCTGTGCCTCGGCGGGGTGATCGGGCGGTTCAACGGCACCGGCCAAATCCTGGCCAGCGGCGCGAACGGAGTGTTCACCTTGCCCCTCGACCTCACCCGGTTCCCCCAGGCCAACGGATTCGTATCCGTCATGCCCGGCGAGAGCTGGAACTTCCAGGCCTGGCACCGCTCGAGCGTGGGCCTCGGCTCAAATTTCACCGACGGGCTCGAAGTGCTGTTCCTCTGATCCCCGGGTCAACGCCCACGGATTCCCAGCTTTCTTGCGCCCCATGCGGTGGGCGCTGGACTGAGGCGAGTAGGCCCCCATCTTCTGTGGCGGAGCCCCGCGTCACTCCCACCAAGCCTGGACCATGACCCTATTCCAATCGCCGCGCCGCCTCGTTCTTGGGGTATTGCTGGGATCCGTCGCTGGCTTGGGCATCTCGGAATCCAAAGGGCAGTCCGAGGACCGGGCCTCCCTCTATGCCAAGACCTTCGATGCCCACTGGGGCCGGTTGAAGGCGGACTACCCTTACTTCGACCTCTACGGCGTCGATTGGGACGCCGAGCGCGAGGATCATCGGCCCAAGGCGGTGGCCGCCAAGAACGCGGACGAGTTCGCCTGGGAACTAGCCCGCATGATCTTGGTCCTCCCCGATCCCCACGTGAGCTTCATCCCTTCGATGGGCACGATCCAAGGGCGCTGGTCGATTCCGGATGTGACGACGCGCACGATCGGCCGACGAATCTACGCAGAGGCTTGGCCCGAAGGCCAAGCGCCTTCTCCCCCGGAGTCGATGGGCGAGTCCCCGCGGCCGTACCCGGAGATCGTCGGCATACGGGGTGAGGAACTGAAAGGCGTGGCGGAAATCCTGGCGGCGGGCCCCCTCGGGACGGTCTTCGACATCCGCCTGCGTTGGCCTGGCGGTGAGGAAACCAATCACACCCTGCAAAGGTCCGAGACCTCCAACCTGCCACCGCCCAAGAAGCACTTCGGCGATCGATGGCTTGTGACGGGCCGCGTAGGGTCCGTGGGATACATGCGCGTTCGAACGTTTGACCCGGCCCTCGGCACGCTGGGTCCCGACGGGAAGATGACCACGATGCTGAGGGCCGCCCTCCGCGAGCTGGCAGACACCGACACCCTGATCCTCGACCTGCAAGGCAACGGCGGAGGGCAGGTTGCCGCTTCGGACCCGTTCCTCGGGCACCTCGTGAAGCGCACGCTGCGCTATCGGTGGGGCAACTCCGGCGGCAAGACGCGGATCATCCGGGCGAGCAGGCCGTCGTACGCGGGCGACGTCATTGCCATTGTCGACGGGCGCAGCGCCAGCGGAGGCGAGTGGGCCGCGCGGATCCTGCGGGATGCCGGGCGGGCTGTACTCGTT
>CAJXRJ010000404.1 GCA_913058555.1 uncultured bacterium | reverse complement strand
GTCGGCAGCGTCAGATGTGTATAAGAGACAGCCTCTCAAGTCCCGTGCGCCTAGACCCCCGAGCTCTCCCCTTTCTCTTCGCTGCAGGCTTCCTGGCTAGCCTGTCGGTGGCGCCCTTGGCAGGCTGCGGCAAGCCTGCTCGCCCCTCGGCTCCGGCTAGCCCCGAGGTTCAGCAGGTGACCGGCATCTGCATGGGGACGACCTGGAAGGCGGTGCTCGAAGCCACGCCAGAACGCGCGGCCGAGGCCCAGTCGATCATTCAGACGGAACTGGACAAGGTCGACGCGCACTTGAGCACATGGAAAGAAGACAGCGATCTCAGCCGGATCGGTCGCGCCAAGGCCGGTGAGAGCACCCCCATCTCCGAAGTCACCTACGACGTGCTCGCCGCGTCGGACCGATGGGTAGAGGAAACCGGCGGCGCATTTGACCCGACGGTCGGGCCCCTTGTAACCCTCTGGGGCTTCTCCAGCCACGATACCCAGCCCGTGGAGCCCACGGCCGAAGCCGTCGCGGGCGCCAAGGCCAAGCTCGGGTGGCCAGAGATCCAGGTGAGCGCGTCCGCCGTCACCAAAGGCCGGGACGAGATCGGGATCGATGCCAGCGCCATCGCCAAGGGATACAGCGTCGACGCCGCGGCGGACGCCCTCCAGGCGGCGGGGATCCAGTCCTTCCTGCTGGAGGTCGGGGGCGAAGTCGTGGTGCGTGGCCGACGGCCGGGCGGCGATCTCTGGCGGGTTGCAATCAATGACCCACTGCCCCCAGAGGGTAGCGATCCCATGTCGCCCATGAAGTTCGCCCCCCGCGACCACGTGGCCCGCGTCCATGTCACCGACTGCGCAGTGGCGACGAGCGGGGATTACTTTAATGTGCGGGTCCTGGACGACCGCACGGTGACCCACGCCATCGACCCGCGCACGGGCTACCCCGTGGACCACGACCTCGCGTCCGTGACGGTCATCGCCGCGGACTGCGCCTCCGCCGACGCCCTCGCGACGGCCGCGCTGGTGCTCGGCCCGGCAGACGCCCTCGCTCTCCTGGAGCGCCTCGAGGGCGTCGAAGGGCTGCTTCTGGTCCGCACTCCCAAGGGCAAGTCCCCCATCGAAGCGCGCGAGACGAGCGGCCTCTCGAAGTACCAACTTGAGTGGCGTGAGCGGTGACCACCGGAGGGACCCTCTAAAGGGGCTTCAGTCGGGGACTACTTGCTTGCCAGCTGACGCGCGCGATCCTTCTCGGCCTTGCGGCGAGCGAGGGCCATCAGTTCTTTGCGGGCATCGCAAACCGGAGCGTTCTGCATCTCGCAGAGGCAGTCGGCGATGGACTCGCCGTCGGGCCCCACGCCGCCGCAGGATCCGGAGAGGGCACGTCCACGGAGGAGCCCAACGGCCATCACAGCCATGGCCCCGAGGAAGGTGCCGAGTACGATGAGGTAGGTTTCCATGGCTCTGCGGCCATCAGGTTAGGCCAGGACCGAGCCGAGGGGAAGTCCCTGCGGTCCTGGATCCGCGAACCGTTCAGCGGGGGCCCATTCGCGTCCTCATCCGGGCCTTGGCCTCGCCCTCTCCCCCGGCCGTGCACCTGGTCGAGGTCCCTGGCGATGGGTCCCTGGCAGTGAACCCGGCCCAGTAGACCCGGCGCTGTGAACGCCGGGAGGCCAAGCCTAAGCGGCGAACAATCCTCGGCGGGCCCCAGCTTCGGGCATGAAATCAGCGATGTGGAGGCGGCGCCTGGGACGACGCGGTCACGCTTCCACCACCGGCTGCTTCAGGGGCAGCTCAACGGTGAATCGGGCCCCCTCACCCACGGCCGTCTCCACTTCGATGCTTCCCCCGTGGCGTTCGACGACGCGACGGCAGATCGACAGGCCAATGCCCGAGCCACGGGAAGCGTGGCCGGAGTGGAGGCGTTGGAAGGGTGCGAACGCCCTCTCCGCGTCAGCGGGATCGAATCCGATGCCGTTGTCGGCAATCGTCACGCGCACCCGATCATCTTGGGTGGTCGCCGAGACCGCGATCTCCGGCGAGTCGTCGCCGCGGTACTTGATCGAATTGGCCACGAGGTTCTGGAAGACCTGGTGGAGCATGGTGGCGTCCCCCTCCAGCGTGGGGAGCTCGGGGTCGACTTGGATCACGGCGCCCTGGGCTTTGATCTCGGGGGCCAAGTCCTTGATGACGTTCTCGAAGATCCAGTTGATCGAGACATCGCCCACGAGGAGCTGCCCACGGCCCACGCTGGCGAACATCAAAAGCGAGTCGATGAGGTTGCCCATCCGATGGGCCGCTTCATCGATCCGCTCCAGCGACTTCTCGGCTTCGTCCATGTCTCCGTCTGCGAGGGCATCGCGCACGATGTCGGCGAAGCCGACGACGCTGCGGAGGGGCGAACGCAGGTCGTGGGAGGCCGCATGGGCGAACTGGTCCAGCTCTTGATTCCGCGCCGCGAGCTCTGAGTTGGCCGTGCACAGCTCTTCGTTCGCCGCCTCGAGTTCCTTGACCCGCGCCTGGAGGTCTTCTTTGGTAAGCCGGAGTTCGGGTTCGGCCGTCCTAAGCTCACCGGGGGCTTTGCTGGAGGAATCGAAGCCCTCGTCCTTGGCACCAGTCGCCGCGTCCGGGATCGGCTGCAACGGCGTGATCCTCGCATGCGATTCAGCGGTCGCCGTCGAGGCTTGACTCTCCCCCGAAGGCCGCCCATGACGCCGCTTCCTGTACACGCGCCAATAGCTATCGATGGACGCAAACTCGGGCTTCAATGTCCCGACCGTTTCGCTCGGCCCAAGGAACAAGACGCCACCCACGCGCAGGGCACGGTGGAAAAGATGCAGAACCCGCATCTGCGCGGGGACTTGGAAGTAGATCAGAAGATTCCGGCACGTCACCAAGTCCACGCGCATGAACGGCGAATCGTGCAAGAGGTCGTGGGGAGCGAAGGTGATCATCTCCCGTAGTTCATTGATGACCTGGTACTCGTCCCCAACAGGCTCGAAGTAGGCGTTGAGGCGGCTCGGCGTCACGCCGCTCAGGATGTGCTTGCCGTAGCGCCCAACGCTCGCGAACTCGAGGGACGTCCTGTGGGCGTCGGTCGCGAAGATCCGGATCTTGGGCGGCGATTGCAGGCGCCCCGCATGCTCGTGGAAGAGAATCGCCAGGGAGTACGCCTCCTCCCCCGTGGCGCATCCGGCAACCCACACGCGGATCTCGCCCGTTGCGCCCGCGTCCTTTTTGAAGAGCTCCGGGATCACGGCCTCCTCCATGCGGCGGAAGGCCTCGCGGTCCCGGAAGAAGCGGGTCACGCCGATGAGAAGGTCCTTGTAGAGCTTGTGGACCTCGTCCGGATCCGCCCGCAGGATGTCGGCGTACTGATCGAGGCTGGCAGCATGCCTCACCTCCGCGCGGCGCTCGATGCGGCCCCGTACGGTAGAAGGCTTGTACTGGGAGAAGTCGAGCTCAGTCTCCTCCCGAAGCGTCTGCAGGATGCTGTCGATTTCGGCCCCCGCGAGCTCCGTCTCCTCGTCGCCCTTGAAGCCTCCCGGGTCCTTGCAGTACCCCAATACCGCAGCGGCCATCTCCTCAGGCGGCAGGATGCAATCGATGCCCCCCGTGTCGATCGAGCTGCGTGGCATGCCGTCGAACTTTGCCGACGCGTGATCCTGTGCGATCATCAACCCGCCAGCCTCCTTGATCGAACGAAGGCCCCGGGAGCCGTCCGAACCAGTACCGGACATGATGATGCCGATGGCGTGGAGCCCAAACCCGTCCGCGAGGGATTGGAACAGGGCGTCGATGGGGAGCTGCGGCGCTGCGGTGGCGCGCTCCTGCTCCGTCAAATGCAGCCGCCCCTCATGCACGGTCACCTCCATGCTCGGTGGAATCAGGTACACCGAGTTGGGCGCGAGGGCCATGCCCTCCTCGATCCGATGGATGGGCATCTCCGTGTGACGGGCGAGCAGCTCCCCCATCAAGCCCTTGAAGCTAATGCTGACGTGCTGCACCACCACGAACGCCACACCCGAGGAGGAGGGCATCTCGGCGAAGAACCGCGCGAGCGGCTCCAGGCCGCCGGCCGACGCACCGATGCCAACGACAAACTCGATCGGGGGAGGCGGCGGTGATTCGTGGATAGATGGCATGCGGGGCGCACATCTTCCATGAGTGACTGTCGGAGGTCCAGAATCAGCTTCTCGCGCAGACGCGGCTGGACCGCCGGCGCCGGCGGCCATCCCCCGCGTTGACCCCTTTCCCCAGGGGCGAGGCGCGGGGCCGAAAGCTATGCCTTTTCCTAAACACCCAGGCCCCTACGGCGCTCAAAATGGGGGTTTCCAATGGGCGCCGCCCCCAGCCCCTGGCTGCTCTCCGCGGTTCCCGGCAGTTTTGATTCAGACGCTCCGCCCGGCTCAGTTTCTGTCCGGAAAGGCCGAGCTAAGCCGCCGTTCGGTCGGCGAGCCCCTCCCGTGCGCCTTGCCGCTCGGGGAACCACCCACCCAACGTGGGCCTTCCGACCCCTAAGGCACTAACCTCTTTGCGCCAATCTTCGGCGGTGCCCCCTTGGGGATCGCCGACTCGACGGAGCACTCCTAAGACCCTTTGCCCCACCTTGGGGCCAGCCACCATGCCATCCTCCGCCAAGATCACTTGGACCGAGATCGACGAGGCCCCGGCCCTCGCGACCCACAGCCTCTTCCCCATCGTTCGCGCGTTCACGAAGGGCACGGGGGTCGAGATCGAAACCGCAGACATTTCCCTTGCGGGCCGCATCCTCGCGAACTTCCCGGAATCCCTGACGGCCGAGCAGCGGATCCCGGACGAGCTGAGCCGACTCGGCGCGCTTGCGAAGTCGCCCGAAGCGAACATTCTGAAGCTCCCGAACATCAGCGCGTCGATCCCCCAGCTGCAGGAAGCGATCGAAGAGCTGCAGGGACAGGGCTTCGACATCCCTAGCTACCCGGAGGAGCCGAAGTCGGACGAAGAGAAGGCCCTGCGCGCCCGCTTCGCCGTGGTCCTTGGCTCGGCCGTGAACCCTGTGCTTCGCGAAGGCAACTCCGACCGCCGCCCCGCAGCGTCGGTGAAGGCCTTCGCCCAGAAGCACCCCCACCGGATGATGAAGGACTGGCCGGCCTCGGGATCAAAAACGAGAGTCGCCCACATGGAAGCCGGCGACTTCTACGGCAGTGAGCGCTCCACGACCCTCGGTGCCGCGACCACGGCCTCCATCGAATTTGTGCCCAGCGGCGGTGAGGCCAAGACCCTCAAGGACGGTATCGCTCTCCTGGAAGGCGAAGTCATCGACTGCGCCGCGATGAGCGCCGCTCACCTGCGCGAGTACTTCGCGAAGGAGATGAAGGCCGCCAAGGAAGCCGGGGTGCTTTTTTCGCTGCACCTCAAGGCCACGATGATGAAGGTCTCCGACCCCGCGATGTTCGGCCATTGCGTCTCGGTCTTCTTCCAGTCGGCCCTCGAGAAGCACAGCGCCGCCATCGACGAGATCGGCGCAAACCTCAACAACGGCATCGCGGACGTGCTCGAGAAGCTCGACCGACTGCCCGAGGCGAAACGCGAGGAAGTGCTCGCGGACATCAACGCCTGCTACGAGTCGGGCCCCGAGCTCGCCATGGTGGATTCCCGCCACGGCATCACGAACCTGCACGTCCCCAACAACGTGATCATCGACGCCTCGATGCCGGTCGTCATCCGCGACAGCGGCCGGATGTGGAACCGTTCCAATGAGCTGCAAGACACCTTTGCGCTGATTCCCGATCGCAGCTACGCGACCCTGTTCCAAGCGGTCGTCGAGGACTGCCAGGCCCTCGGCCAGTACGACCCCGCGACCATGGGGAACGTCGCCAACGTCGGGCTCATGGCCAAGAAGGCGGAAGAGTACGGCTCCCACGACAAGACCTTCTTCGCGGAAGGCAGCGGCGTGATTCGCGTCGTCGATGCTGGCGGCAAGGTGCTCCTTAGCCAAGACGTGGAAGAGGGCGACATCTTCCGGATGTGCCAGACGAAAGACGAGGCCATCCGCGACTGGGTCAAGCTGGCCGTCACACGTGCCCAGGCGGCCGGCTCCCCCGCCATCTTCTGGTTGGATGCCAACCGCGGGCACGACGCCCAGATCATCGCGAAAGTGGAGACCTACCTCGCGGACCACGACACCAGCGGTCTGGACCTCAAGGTCCTGGCCCCCGTGGACGCGATGCGCGTCACGCTCGAGCGGGTCCGCAAGGGCGAGGACACGATCTCCGTCACCGGCAACGTCCTGCGCGACTACCTGACGGACCTCTTCCCCATCCTGGAGCTTGGCACGAGCGCGCGCATGCTCTCGATCGTTCCGCTCCTCAACGGTGGCGGCCTCTTCGAGACCGGCGCCGGGGGGAGCGCGCCCAAGCACGTCGAGCAGTTCGTCAAAGAAGGGCACCTGCGCTGGGACTCCCTCGGCGAGTACTGCGCCCTCGTACCGGCCCTTGAAAAGGCGGCCGAAGCGAGCGGTAGCTCCCAGGTGGACGTGGTCGCCAAGGCCCTCGACGCGGCGGTGGGCACCTACCTCGAGAACTCGCGGTCCCCATCCCGCAAGGTCGGCGAGATCGACAACCGTGGGTCCGCGTTCTACCTGTCCCTCTACTGGGCCCAGGCCCTCGCGGAACAGACCACCGACGCGTCCCTGAGCGCCCGCTTTGCCCCTGTCGCTGCCGCCCTCGCCGAAAACGAAGCCAAGATCAACGGCGAGCTCCTGGCTGCCCAGGGCCCGCCCATGGAGCTTGGCGGCTACTACCACCCCAGCCGCGAGCTCTGTGCGAAGGCCATGCGCCCGAGCGCGACCTTCAACGCCATCATCGACGGCATGTGATCGGTAGCCCCCGCCCACGCGTGGGGTAGGACACGGGGCCGGGGGAGCAAACGCTCCCCCGGCCCCGTTCACGTTTCGTCTGCCATCCGCACTCTCTGGTTTCTGCCATGCTCATCGCCGTCCTCGCCGCCCTTGCAGCCACCACCTCCCCCGGTGGCCCCGGGG
>CAJXRJ010000403.1 GCA_913058555.1 uncultured bacterium | reverse complement strand
CCTTATGGCTGGGCGGCGGGGCACACCCGGGGAGCATCGACCGATCCGCCGGAATCCCTTTGGAGGAAGCCCAATTTGACGGGAAGCGCGCCCGGGCCCCAGGAGGGCTGCTAGGCTCCCGCGCCATGGATACGGCGGCAGGCTCCGGCGAGACCGGGCATGGAACGAGCATTGGCGACATCGCAGCCATTGCGAAGAGCGCCTTTGGCCTCACGGCGAACACCATTGGCGCCCTCCCCGGCGACCTCGAGGTCAACCGCCGAATTCAAGGGTCCCTCCGGGGCGCCCAAGGCGGCGAGTATCTCCTTCGCCTCTACGTCTCAGGCCTTCCACGCCAGACGATCGAGTTCCAGCGCGATCTGGTGGACCACGTCCTCGGCAAGGATCCGGACCTAACTGGCCAGCTCCAGCGTTTCCTCGGAGAAGGCGATCGCATTCGCCAGGTGTCCTTCGGCGGACAGGAAATCAGCGCCTGCCTGATGGAGTTCCTCCCGGGCGAATTGCTGGCGAAGACCTCACCCCATTCCCCCGCCCTCCTCCGGGACTTTGGAGCCTTCCTCGGCCGGGTGGACAAGGCCCTCCTGGACTTCAAAAGCGAGGCCGCGCCTGCCGCGGAGGACCCAAGCTGGCACCTACTGGACGCACCGGAGACGATCGAGCCACGCCTGCAGTCCATCGCTGCGGGCCCGCTTCGACGGGACCTCGTGGCGCGCGTTTTGGATCGATACCTGACCCATGCTCAATCCCGGGTGGCGGGTCTCCGAAGGTCCGTAACGCACCACGACGCCAACGAGAACAACGTCCTCGTGGA
This sequence comes from uncultured bacterium, assembly GCA_913058555.1. GTDB lineage: Bacteria > Planctomycetota > UBA1135 > UBA1135 > Saltatorellus. The sequence continues at coordinate 6,195 of CAJXRJ010000403.1, read as the reverse complement.
CGCTTCACCGGGCCAGCAGCGGATCTCCGGCCTCATCGACTTTGGGGACGCCATCACAAGCGTCACCGCCACCGAACCCGCTATCGCGGCGGCGTACTCCGCCCTCGGGAAACGCGATCCCCTGGGCGCCATGGCCCACGTGATCGCGGGATACCACGGCGCGCTGCCCCTGGCCGGCGAGGAATTCGAGGTCCTCTTCGACCTCGCGCTACTACGCCTCGCCACGAGCGTGGCCGTCTCCTCCCACCGTGTGCACACGGGGGAAGCCAGCGAGTACCAGCTCATCAGCCAGGCCCCCGCGTGGGCTGCCCTCGAGGCTTTGAGTACCGTCCATCCCCGTTTCGCAGCGGCGACGTTCCGCGGAGCCGCGGGCCTCGCGCCGCTGCCGAGGACTGACCCGTTCAAGGGTTGGGCCCGGACGGAGGCCTTCGCCCCCATCCTTGGAACGCCCCTGACCAAATCCCCACGGGTGGACCTTTCGGTCAGGAGCCATCTTCTCGTCGACGGAGCGAGGGATCGCTCCATGGGGTCTTGGGGTGAGCTGCTGGAGTCCCTTCGACGAGAGTCGAAAGCCCCCGCCACCGTGGGCTACCACGGCGAGGCCCGCAGGCTCTACGCCGCGAGCGACGCCTTCGCAGAGCCGCGGGAGGACGGGCCCGAGCCGCGCACGATCCACCTGGGCGTTGATCTCTTCGCGCCCGAGGGAACGGAAGTGCATGCGCCCATGAAGGGCCGAGTGCTCTCCGTACAACGCAACGACGCGCCCCTTGACTACGGCCCCACGCTGATCCTCGAGCACGCCCCCGCCGGAAAGAAGATCGAGCCGTTCTGGACGCTCTACGGACACCTCGACGCCGAGGTGCTCGAACGACTGAGCCCGGGCGATGCCGTTGACGCTGGGGACGTGATCGCGCGCTTCGGGACCGAAGCCGAGAATGGCGGGTGGCCCCCCCACCTGCACTTCCAGGTCATTCTCGACCGCCTCGATCTCGCCGGCGACTTCCCGGGCGTCGCGGCCCCCTCCGAACGCGCCGTCTGGGAGAGCCTCTGCCCCGACCCAGCGCCACTCCTCGGGCTCGACACCTGCGCGGCCGCGGGCACCTCCACGTCGGAGCTGCTCGAAGCCCGCCACGCAAACTTCTGCCGCTCGATGTCGATCAGCTACGACCGGCCGATCCAGATGGCCAAGGGCCGCGGGACGACGCTGATCGATACGGACGGGCTTCCTTACCTGGACGCGGTCAACAACGTGCCCCACGTGGGCCACTGCCATCCGCGCGTGGTGGAAGCGGGGCAGCGCCAGATGGCGATGCTGAACACCAACACGCGGTACCTATCCGAGGGCCTCGAACGCTACGCCTCGAAGCTGCGCGCAAAGCTGCCGTCCCACCTCGAGGTGATCTACTTCGTGTCCAGCGGGTCGGAGGCCAACGAAGTCGCGCTCCGCCTTGCGCGCGCCGCCACGGGCGGCGCCCGGGACATCCTCGTCCAAGAGTACGGCTACCACGGACACACCGGCGCGACCGTGTCCCGCAGCCACTACAAGTTCGCCGGGCCGGGCGGCTTTGACGCCGCCGATGACGTCCACGTGGTACCGGTCCCCGACCCTTTCCGAGGGAAGTACCGCGGAGACGAATCAGGCGCGCTCTACGTGCACGACGTCGAGGCCGCCCTGGCCCGTATCACGGATGCCGGACGGCGCCCGTGCGCCATGCTCGCCGAAGCGATCATCGGGTGCGGCGGCCAAGTCGTCCCGCCCACGGGCTACCTCCGCGGAGCCTTCGAGGCCGTGCGGCGGGCCGGCGGGGTCGCCATTGCCGACGAGGTCCAGGTGGGGTTTGGCCGCGTTGGCACGCACTTCTGGGCCTTCGACGAACAGGGCGCAGTCCCGGATATCGTCACCATGGGCAAACCGATCGGCAACGCCCACCCCCTCGCCGCCGTGGCCACCACCCGCGCCATCGCAGACGCCTTCGCCGGGGGCATGGAGTTCTTCGCCACGTTCGGCGGCAACCATGTATCCGCCGCTATCGGAGAGGCCGTGCTCGACGTCATTGACGATGAGGATCTCCTGACCAACGTCCGAGCACGGAGCGCCCAGTTCTTCCGGGAGATGGCTCCGATCGCGGAGCGCCATCCCTGTGTCGGCGACGTCCGCGGCCGCGGTCTCTACCTCGGCATCGACCTCGTGAAGCACACAGAGACCCTCGAGCCCTGGGGGGAAGCCGCCCACTACGTCGCAGGTCGGCTCCGGGATCGACGCATCCTCATCAGCACCGACGGGCCCAGCCGCAACGTCCTCAAGATCAAGCCCCCCATCGTCTTCAGCGAGGGGGAGATGACGCGCCTCAACCGCGCCATCGACGAGACCCTCTCCGAATCCGCCCTGCGCCTGCCTAGGGGCTAGCCCGCACCGTTCTCGGTGCGGGTGAGCCCAAGGGCTCAGATCTCGAGCTCTTGGCCAGGGATCACAAGGTGCACCCGCGGATCGTTGAGGGCCTGGATGGAGCGCGTGATGCCGTCCCGATAAGCGGGCTTCATATGCGTGATGAAGACCTGCACCTGCTCCGGCGCCCTCTTCAGTTCCTCCGCCAAGAGCCCCGGCGTGAGGTGTCCGGCGCTCTCCGCAATGTCCTCCATGAAGTCCGGGAAACTCGTCTCCAAGAACACCGCCTTGAGCCGCTCCCGTCCTTCGCAGGCTTGCCAGAGCCGCTCGCTCGGACCGGAGTCCGACGCAAAGAGGACCTCGGTCACCCCGTCGTCCACGAAGTACCCGTGCGTTTCAATCGGGTGCTCGGCACGAATCGCCTCCAAGGAGAAGCCCGCCAATCCAAAGGCACGATCCTCGGGCACGAGACGGTACTCCATGAGCTGGCGCCCATCCTTCTCAGCGAGCTGCTCGAAGTCCGGGAAGATCACGCCGTTGAAGAAGTGTTTGCGCAGCTGCTCGATGGTGTCCTGGGTCCCGTGCACAGCCACCGGGGCCCGATCCTGGCTGAGGAGCGCCTCGATCCACATCGGTAGCGTCGCGATGTGATCGATGTGTGCATGGGTGAGGATCACCTCCCTGACACGGGCCATATCCACGGGCTCGCCCACGAGCCCGAGGCTGCCCGCGTCGATGGCCAGGGGCCCGGCCCCGCCGGTGCCATGGACGATAAACGTCGTCAATGGCTGCGCCGGCGGGACGTCGCTCCCAGGCACAGAGCGGGAGAACGCACTCGGTAGAAGTCGGACCTTCACGGGGAATCAGCGGGCCGTGGGTACGTTGAGCTCGCGAATGAAGACGTTCCGGAACGCCGCCCCCACATCGGATTCGGTCTCACCCGCGGCCCCGTGGCGCTGCATACCGATGAACCCCATGGCCGCTCTTTCTGCCAGGGCCGAGCCCTGCTTGGGCTTGACGTTCTTCGTATCCACGTCCCAGAGGATCTTCCCGTTCAGGGCGCACTGCATGCGCGTGCCCACGCAGAAGATCCGATACGTGTTCCACTCGCCGATGGGCTTCAACGCCGAGGGCTTCGGCGGGGCGACGGCACCGTAGAGGCCGCCCGTGAACTGATAAGGCGCAAGCTTCGATCCGCTCGCCGCTTCCCAGTTGAAGTCATCGAGGATCTGAATCTCGTGCCCGTTGAAGCTCGGGTTGGATCCGTCTTCGACGGAACGAATGAAAAGGCCCGAGTTAGCGAGCTTCGCAATACGGAAGTCCATGCGCAGTTCGAAGTCCTTCCAGTCGCCCCTCGCGGTGCGCACGTAAGCGGCCGAGCCCTTCATGAGGGCCTGGAGCTCGCCGTCCTGCACCCGAAGACCCGCCGCGAGGGCGGCCGCCTCGGTGAGCGGAACGTCCGGAGCGTTGGGGGCGCGCCAACCCGACAGGTCGACGCCGTTGAAGAGCGGATCCCACCCGGCGGCCTCACCGGCGGCCGTAAGGGACAACTGTCCGTTGCCAGCGTCCTTGAACTCTTCCCGAGACTCAAGAGTGCGCACCCGCAGGTTCTTGAAGCGCACGGCCGCATCGTCAGGGTCGTTCATGTTCCCGTGGACCTGGATGCCGATGCGCCCGTCCTTGGCGTACGTCCCGTTGCCCGCGGGGATCCGGTAGTCGAGCACTCGCTCCCCATCGATCCATGCCACGAGGTGCATCGGGTCCCCGATGCAGCGAACCCGCACACGGCACCACTCGCCGGTGCGCCAGGCCTTGGTGCCGCCGGTCTCGTGGAAGAGGTAGCCGTCGGAGTACACGCCACAGATCTCGCCGTTCGGACGATCGTCGATGGTGAACTGCGCCCCGCGCATCTTGGGCAACATGCGAACGAAGATCCCGCTGTCGAAAGGCGCGTTGACTTTGACGTCGCACTCGAACTCGAAGTCCTTGTAGATGCCCTCTGTGTAAAGCAATCCGCCGCGGGCGCCTTCGGCTTCCCGGCCGACGATGGCGCCGTCTTCGACGGTCCAGTCTGCGTCCCCGTCGTAGCGGCCGCCCTTTTCGGTCCAGCCCTGGAGGGTCTTGCCGTCAAAGAGGTTGGTCCACCCGCCGAATGCGGGACTCGGTTCCACGGACGTCGCAGCGAGGTCGGCCCCAGCGGACGGCATCAGCACGCTTCCCAGGGCAAAGGCGGCATACGTAAAGCTTCCGGCGAGCACGGTGGTGATAAGGGTTCTCATGGTCTTCAAACGAGGTGACGGACGGAAGTAGCGAGGAGGGCAACACCAAAGCCAGTGGCCCGGCCGCCGCGCATGGCGGGGTAGGCCATATCGACGTGGGCCCATTTGGCGTCGGTCCCATCCATGTGCCAGTGCACGAATTCTGCCGCGCAGCTCGATTGGGCGTTGGCACGGTTCGTCACGGAGTTGCGCATGTGCGCGACCTTGCTGGCGAATTCGGAGCGGTAGAACTCCGGGGCGTAGGGCAAGGCGTGGACGAGGTCGCCGCTGACGCGGCCCGCGGCGAGCATCTTGGTCTCGACTTCTTCGTCGTCGGACACGAGCGCACCGTGGAGGACGCCCGTCGCGACCCCTTGGGCCCCGGTCAGCGTCGCGATATCGATGACCGTATCGGCCTTCAGCTTGCGTGCGGCGTAGCTGACGCCATCCCCAAGGAGCAGTCGCCCCTCCGCGTCGGTGTTGTTGATCTCGACGTGGAAGCCACTGTGCATCGTGATCACGTCGTCGTTCTTGAAGGACGCCGGCCCGATGGCGTTCTCTGCCAGGCAGATCACGGCGCTGACCTTGCAAGGGGCGCCGCCTTTGACGAGGGCCGCGAAAGCGCCGAGCACCGCGGCCGCGCCGCCCATGTCAGCCTTCATGCCGACCATGCTCCCCCCCACTTTGAGTGAAAGGCCGCCGGTGTCGTAGGTCACGCCCTTGCCCACCAGAGCGATGTGGCGTTTGGACTTGCCCTTGGCCGTTGGCGTGTGGGTGAACACCAGCATCCGCGGCTCCTGGAGGGCGGTGCGCCCCACGGCGTGGATGCCCCCGAGTCCTGCGCGCAGGAGAGCGTCACCGACGAAGGCCTTGCGGGTCAGGCCGGGCATCCCGCGCAGCAGCTTGGCGGCCTCGTCTTGGAAAGCCTTCGGGTTGAGCTCGGTCGGGGGAGTATCCACGAGGCGGCCGGCCTCACGCTGAAAATCCAAGAGCGGCTGGAGCATCTTGGGCGGCGCGATGGGTGCTTCGTCCGGACCGATGGCCAGGATGCCGAGCTTTGCCTCGGCCGGCGCCTCGTCTCCTTTCCGGATGGGCTTCTTGTAGAGCGGCAGCGCCTTGCCGATCGCGCAGACAGCGGCCGGTAGGTGCTCGGGATCGTCGAGGACGAGGAGAATCGCGGCGTTGCCCGATGTCCCGGTGCTCGACTGGGCCACCGCCCGGCGGATGGCTTCGGCCCGGGCCGGCGAGTTGTGGCGCGAGACCTCGTTGGGCAGGACCCCCACCGCAAGCTTGCGCGGGTCGGACCCCGTCAGTGTCCCCGCGGCGCTGCCCGTGAGGCCAGGTTCCAGGTCGCTCGCGAGGTCCACGGCGAAGCGCATCAAGGGCTCCGGCAGGATGTCTAGAAAGCCCCCGTCGTCAAAGCGGGACTTGGGCGCGAGGATCAGCAGCCGGTCGATGCCCTTGAGAAGGCTCGGCACGCTCTTAGTCATACGAATACGCGTCATGGGCCCAAGCTGTCTCTTATACACATCTCCGAGCCCACGAGACTAG
>CAJXRJ010000402.1 GCA_913058555.1 uncultured bacterium | reverse complement strand
CCCCCCCCCCCCCGCCTTTCTTATGTCCCGTCATGCCCATGGGCTCCGCGAAGCCGTCCACCGCAGGTTGCCTCCTGCTCCCTGCCGCATGCGCTTGCCTGGGTGTCCCTCAGTCTTTCGGCAGTGGCCGAACGGCGATCAGCAGACCGACGCCGAGGATCGCAGCCCACGGTGCGTACGCAAACCAGTCGGCGTCGAACACTCTGGTCGTGAGCCACTCGTCCTGGTTCTCCTGATCTTGGGACCGAGCGCCCATGACGACGGTGGCGTTGTACGTCATGTGCAGCGCCATGGCCGGGATCACGCTGCGCGTTCGGAGGGCTAGCCCCGCGAGCAGGGCCCCGAGGATGGCGGTCGGCGCCAGGCGGTAGATGGAGAGGTGGATCAGGCCGAAGTAGAGGCCTTGCCAAAGGACCACCTTGGGCCACTTCCAGTCGCGCTTCATGGACTCCAGGAGCGAGCCACGGAAGAGGAGCTCCTCGAAGATGCCGGGGGAGACGCTCAGGAAGAACACGAGCCAGAAGAGTCCCTCGGGGAAGCCTGCCAGCGCGTCCACGGAGCCGTCCATTCCCTGGGGGAGAGGGATCAGCTTCGTCTGCCAGTGGAAGAGGTGCTGGGCGCCCTTCGCCAGCGCGGGCGCCAGGAGCAGCGCGCCCAACACGTGGAGCGGGTGGGGCATGCGCAGCCCGAGGGCCGGCAGTAGGCGCCTGGGTTCCCCCTTGGCCCGGGGCCGCAGCCACGCCACGCCCAGGGCGAAGAGCGGCAAGAACACCCAGAACGTGAACCAGAGGCCTGCGGTCATGTTCCAGCGCTGGATCGAACCCGCCACGAGGTACATCGCCATGACGACGGCGAATCCCCACCGCATGGCGTGCCTGCCCGAGGCCTGGCGAAGGTGCCCCTCCGACTTGGCGTCGCCGCCGCCACCGAGGATCTTCTCCGCGTCGAGGACCCGGCCGAGCTGGGTGAGGGCGATCCACGTGTAGCCGAGGTGCGACGCGGTCACCAGGGCGGCCATGGCTAGGCTCAGGTCGCCTTCCAGGCCGTCCCTGAGGGCCAGCGCGGTACCCGCGAACGGAATCAGCGCCCACATGACGGTGAGCGACACCTCGGGGCGCAAAACGATCGCCGTGGGGACCATGACCAGGAGCGTCACGGGGAACACGAGGAGCTGGCCCTCCCGGAAGGTCCGCGCCCTGCCGCAGATGAGGCACAGGACGGCGCACAGGAGCAGGCACGCGGGCAGCTCGATGCCCACGGCGAGGAGGCGCGTGAAGCTGAGTCCTCCGCCGGAGTCCAGCCCGTTCGTTTCTGAGCCGGCGAGGCCGAAGGCCACGCAGCCCGCGAGGCTCGCTAAGTTCACGAGGAGGGTCGCCATGCCCGCGGTGAAGACCGCGAGGAACTTGCCGGCGGCGATGGAGCGCTCTGGAACGGGCTGGACGAGGAGTGTCTCGAGGGTTCCGGCCTCGCGCTCGCCGGCGAAGACTGCGAGGGCCGCGTAGGCGCCGCCGGAAATGAGCACGAGGAGAACGATGAACGGCAGCAGCCGCCCGAGGATCGCGCCGCTGGCGTCCTCGGCGCTCGCCAGGTCGGTGGGCTGGGGGTCGAGCGCCAGGGCCGGGTCGCCGCCCAGGAGGTCCCGGCGGCGTTCCACGACTTGCAGGCTCTCCACGGCCCGGGCGGAGTCGCGTGCGCGGCTCAGGGCCTCCCGGCCGTCATCGCTCTTGACGTCGTACCAGAACTCGAATTCGGCGCGGCGCTGGTTCGGCACCTCGCCCATGGAGCGCGCGATGACGAGCAGGTCCGGTCCGCTGTCCTTGGCCTCCTCGCCCTTGTCTTCTGCGCTGTCTTCCTTCGGGCCCGCCCCTGGGTCCATTTCCGGGTTCGCTTCCGGGGAGGCTTCCGAGAAGGCTCCCTCTGGGGGCGCGGCCTCCTCGCCATTCACCTTGGCTTCGATGATTGCCAATGCGGCGAGGCGCTGCTCCTCCTCGTCCTCGAGGGACAGGATGGCGCTCGCGTCGACGGTCCGGATCGTCGCGTCGCCACGGGTGACGAGCTCTTCGTTGAAGGCAGAGCGCGTGTCCTCGTCGAGGCCGCTCAAGTCCATGGCGATGGTCACCGACCGCTCTGCCATGGTCTTCTCGCCCACGTCCTCGAGCTTCTGGGAGCCCCAGAAGAAGAGCGGGTAGAGCAGCGCGGGCAGAACGATCGCCGAGAAGAGCGCACGCTTGTCGCGGGCGAGCTGGAGCAGCTCGGCCCGAAGGACTCTGAGTACGATTCTCATGCGCCTTGTGATGCAGATTCTGTGGCTTTGGCTTCCGCATCGGCCCTGCGGACGAGCTCCCGGAAGACGTCCTCGAGCCACTCGGTGCCGGTGTCGGCGCGCAGCTCGTCCAGGGTGCCCGAGGCAAGCATGCGTCCGTCGTAGACCACGCCGATGCGGTCACAAAGGCGCTCGGCCTCACTGAGAATGTGGGTGCTGAAAAGCACGCAGCGACCGGCCTCGCGGCGGGATTCGATGAAGTCGATCATGTCGCTGGACGCCATGATGTCGAGGCCCGTGGTGGGCTCGTCGAGGATCAGCACCGGTGGGTCGTGCACGACGGCGCGGGCAATGGACACGCGCTGCTTCTGTCCGGTGGAGAGGGATTCGCAGCGCCCATCCACAAAATCGTGCAGGTCGAAGTCGTCGAGGCACTTCTGGATCGCCGCGTCGAGGACGTTCCCGGTCATGCCATGGAGCTCGCCGAAGTAACGCAGGGTCTCCCGTCCCGTCAGGCGGGGGTAGAGGCCCGTACTGCCCGACAGGAACCCGATCCTGCGGCGCACCTCAAGGGGATCGTCCTTCACCTCGATGCCATCGATGCGCGCCGTCCCGGACGTGGGGGCCAGGATGGTGGAGAGCATACGCAGGGTCGTGGTCTTCCCCGCGCCGTTGGGCCCGAGGAGCCCGTAGATCTCGCCTTTCCGGCAGTCGAGGTCTATGCCCTTGACGGCTTCGACGACGCCACGCTGGGGGTCGCGGAAGGTCTTCTTGAGACTCTCGGCGTGGATCGCGATCTCAGATGCTGGTGTGGATTCCGACATGGGGTGTCTACTTGGACTTCAGGAGGCCGACGAGGCTTCCAAGGGAGATCGTCTCGCCCGAGAGGGCGACCTTTTCGTTCGACCGAAGGCGAACCGAGAACCAAATTGCCGCGAGGGCGAACGCAATCAGCGCTGCGCCGCAGATCAGAAGCGGGATGAGCTGGGCGTCGCCCACCAGGAGCGCGCGGAACGCGAGGGCGACGTTCACGACGGGAATGCAAGCCGTCATTGGGTCGAGGGTGACCCCGGGCAGGCTTGCGGCCATGGCCGGGAAAATGAACAGCATCTGCACCGGCCCGAGCAGCGCTTGGCCCTCTTTGAAACTGGCTGCGAGGCTTGCGAAGCCCGTGAGGGCGGCGCTCACGAAGAACGCAAAGAGCACCGCGAGGGGCAACACTTGGAACAGAGCGATCAGAGGCAGCTCCACGGGGATCGACTCCTTCGCGGCCCCCGCAAGCTGACCGAGAAGGTGCCCCGCGGACAGCGCCAGGGCCACCAAGTTCAGGGCCGTTGCGATCATCGAGGACGCGCACACAGCCAGGATCTTTCCGAGGTGAACTCCGGTGCGCGGCACAGGCAGCAGCATCGTCGTCTCCGCGGACCCGCGCTCTTTCTCGCCGGCGGTCAGGTCCACCGCCGGGAAGAACGCCCCGAGGACCGTCATGACCACCAAAAGGATAGGCAACATGAGGGACAGCACGAGGGCGCCCTGGTCCTTCCTGGGGGCGACGCTGCGCGTGCGGATCTCCACGGGATCGAGGGCAGCGGCATCCACGCCGAGGGCGTCGGCCCTTTCGGTGCGCAGCTCATCGGCCCAGCGTCTGACGGCCCGCTCGGCCCGCTCCCGGGCGATCTCGGATTTGGAGGTCGTGCTGTCGTAGAAGACCCGCACCGGCTCGTCGCCGTCCAGGGGGCCCGGGATCGTGACGATTACGTCGAGCTCTTGGTCGCCCTCCTCGAGCAGGACGCTCAAGGATTCGTCGGATGCGTCCGGCCCGAGATCGATGTCAACGACGTCCACTAGCCCCGTGGTTCGGGCTGGCGTGGGATTCCCGTCGTCCCCCGTACCCGCGGGCACTTCCTCCACCCGGAGCGCCGCCTTGGCGAGCTCCAGGGTCTCGGGGGTCAACTCTGCGCTCGCCGTCATCCCGATGGTGACATTGCGTGCGCCCTTTTGCCCCTGCACGATCAGGACCCCCTGGACCATGACCCAGAACATCGCCGGGTACATGCAGACGGGCAACACGAAGGTGTAGAGGAGGGTCTGCCGGTCCCGGAAGCCCTCCATGAGCTCCTTGCGGGCCACGGCGAACGCCGCCCGCAGGGTTCCGGTCTGGGCCTTCTTCTGGCTCACGGAGCCTCCGGACCTTCTTGCCACTCGCCGAAGTGGTCTGCGCCGGACTCCGTCACGTAGCAGATGTCCTCGATGCGGAGACCAAACTGGCCGGGAAGGTAGATGCCAGGCTCATTGGTGAAGCACATGCCTGCTTCCATGGGCACGTCGGAGCCGCCATCGAAGTACGGTGGCTCGTGGATCTCGACGCCGATGCTGTGACCCAGGCGATGTGATAGGTGCTTGTAGCCTCCGTCAAAGCCAGCCGCCGCCAAAGCCTCGCGGGCCGCCTTGTCCGCGTCTCCGGTTCGGGCCCCGGGGCGCATGGCTTCGAATCCAGCGATTTGGGCGGCGCGCACGGCGCCCCAGACCCGTTTCACTTCGTCGCTGGGCGGCGCGCCCACGGTCCAGGTGCGGGTGGTGTCGCTGCAGTAGCCATGCAGCCTGCCACCGGTGTCGAGCAGCATGACCGAGCCCTTCTCAAGCTCTCGGTCGACCGAGTCCCCATGGGGGAACGCCCCCGACGGGCCGGCGAGGGACAGGTCCCACGTTCCCGTGAGCCCGAGGAACTTCTGGGCGTGGTGGGCGAGGGCACCCACTTCTGAGGATCGCATACCGGGTTCGGTCACCGAGTGCACCGCGCGGATGGCGGCCTGGGTCCGTTCCTGGGCGGAGCGCAGGATCTCGATCTCCCGGTCCGTCTTGACGCCGCGCAGCAGCCGCGCGATGTCCGCGCCATTGCCAATGGGGGCGCCGAGGGCGTCGGAGATCGGTGCCAGGAAGCGACTGCGAACGTCGGGGTCGGCGACGACGCGCTTCATGCCACGTTTCAGCAGGTCGCCGGCGAAGATCTCGGCGGCATTTTCGTGCTCGCTCCACGGCAAGAGGTTGGAGCCGAGCTCCGAGGACCCGGACGCGGTCTCGCACAGGGAGGCGACCCGGCTCGCTTCAAATGCCGGTGAGACCCACACGAAGGAGCCGTCGGCCAGTGCGGCGGCAGCCATGAGTCGTTCCGAGCCGTGGAACGAAACCCCGGTCAGGTATTCGAGGGTGCCGCCGGGTTCGATCAGCATCGCGTCCACGGACGCCTCCCGGAGGAGCTCCGCGAGCCGTGCCCGGAACGCTGACCTGTCGGGAACTCCGAGTGGCGCCGGTGGCGCGGAAAAGTTCTCGAGCTGACGTTCCACTTCGCGCCGGCGTTCTGCCATGCGCCCCGATTCGTCCCGGGTCGGGACCTCTTGAGTACTCGCCATGGGCATGAGGGTAGCGATCTGTCCGCTGGGGAGACGCCATCTGTCCCGTGCAAAGAACGAAGGCTGAACGTTGACCAAGGGCTTCACTCGCCCGGTGCCCGCCTCCGATCGGAGGGGGGTGAGGACTCGCGACGAGAGCAAACGAGGGGGTACGGGCCGGTTTGACACCGGGACCCGGCCAGAACGCCGTAGGCAACCCCGCGACGGGGAGGCCATTTCGGACCATCCCGAGAGGCGGAGCACCCTTTTTGGGTCGGGTCCGGAGGACCAGGCGCCCCGCGGGCGCCGCGGAAGGCCCCTCGCGCCCCTGGGGCCCCGGCCGCGCCGCTCGCTGACGACGGTGGTCGTGTCCTTCTGCGCCAAGAGCGTGGTGATGGTCATGCTGGCCTGGGCGCTCTGCTTCAACTTCAGCGAGGTCCGTGGGGGCTCGATGCTGCCCGGCATACAGGACAGGGATCGGATCCTCGTGGACCACGTCAGCTACCTCTTTACCCAGCCGGCCCGGGGCGACGTCGTGGTCCTTCGGTACCCGATGGACCCGACGCTGGACTACGTGAAGCGGGTTGTTGGGCTGCCGGGGGACCATGTCGAGATCAGTGACGGCCTGGTTTGGGTGAACGGGACGCAGATGGACGAGCCCTACCTGGATCCCCTCAAGAACGACCCCTACGCCTACGTCGATACGATTGTTCAAGCGGACTCCTACTTTGTCCTCGGGGACAATCGGATCCGCAGCTCTGACAGCCGTGAGTTCGGCCAGGTGCCCCACGAGTACCTGCGGGGCAAAGTTCGCGCCCGTCTGTGGCCGATCGCCCGCGTCGGCGCCATCCACTAGCGGGGCCTGACCGCTATCCTGGGGCCATGAGTGCCCCACAGTTTCCGAGCATCAACCCCGCCACCGGCGAGGTTCTGGCCCAAATCCAAGCGGCCTCCACTGGCGATGTACACGCCGCAGTGGAGCGAGCCCGTGGGGCCCAGCCCGCCTGGGGGGCGACACCGATCGAAGAGCGCGTGCGTGCCCTCGAAGCCTTTGGAGAAGCCCTCGCGGCCGATGCCAAAGGACTTGGTGAGCTCATCGCCAAGGAAATGGGCAAGACCTTGAAGTCCGCCGTGGGGGAGGTCCGGGGCTATGCGTCCAGCGTGGCCAAAGAGCTCGCGGAGATCCGAGACGCTTTGGAGCCGATCGCCTACGAGTCGGCGTCGCAAGATGTGCAGACCGTGCGCGACCCCCTGGGGGTCGTGGCGGCGATCACCCCATGGAATTTCCCCGTGGGCATGCCGTTGTCGATCCTCTTGCCGGCGCTGGGTGCGGGCAACTCGGTGGTCTTCAAACCCAGCGAGCAGACT
>CAJXRJ010000401.1 GCA_913058555.1 uncultured bacterium | reverse complement strand
TATAAGAGACAGCAACGGGACGCTCGCGATCGTGGACGAAGGCACCCTCGGCGTCCAGCGCGCCGCGTGGCTTCGCAACCGCACGGGCGGCAGGCGCCTGAGCGTGGTCGGCCCCAACAGCAGCGGCGCCGCGCTCATCGAAGCTTCGATCCTGAACATCGGCGGCGGCGTTCGGACCGTTGCCGCGCGGGACTTCGACAACGACGACATGGCCGACCTGCTCATCTCGAGGGGCAACGGCCGGACGCTCCGCTTGCTGCAGAACATCAACGGTGCCTTCGCAGCGAGCGGCACGAACACGCGCACGCTCTCAGTGTCCAGTAGCGCCATCGGTGCGGACTCCATGCCCTTCATGGAGGACTTCGACCACGACGGTGACGTCGACCTCGGCATCGTCGTCCCGAACCAAGCCAGCCTCTTCGTCGCCTTCAACCAACAGGTCACTCGCGACATGATGGCGCCGACGATCTTGACGACGATCGACGGTTTTCACCAGTGGTTCGAGACCGAGGACACCACGCCGGGGCGCGACTTCTTCGCCAACACTCGAATCGATCGCTCGCAAATAGCCCCTACTGGCGCTACCGCCATCGAGGCCGTGCTCTGGCGATCGACCCACGATTCGGCCACCGGCAAGTTCAACACTTCGCCATTCCCCATCGAACGCCAGCTTGTCTCCCTCACAGCGCCCCTCGCCTCCCCTCCGCCCTATCTCTACAGCGAGTTCTTCTTCCAAGCGTTCGACCAGGACAACGTGGACGAGAGCATCACGTACCTGACGGTCCGATACGTCAACCTGGATGCCGTCGACGACACCGTTCGCAAGGCATGGCCCGTGCGTCAGTCCTTCTTCCTGGATAGCACCTACGGTGACGGCCTAGCCCACCTCGCCACCATTCCATTCGCGGGCACTCCCACTATTCTCGCGTACGAGGACCCATTCCCTCCCGGCACCTCTGGCACGGGCGGGCATACCGGCAGCGGCGGAGAGATCCCGTGCTGCCCGGATTACCCGAAGGGATGCCCCCCGGGCTCGGACGAGGACGAGGACACTGGTGGCTGAGCGCCGCGGGGTCCATGAACTCAACTAAGAAGGCCGGCGTGGCCCCTTCCAAAGGGCCGCGCCGGCCTTGTTCTATGGACGAGCAAAGCTCGCCGCAGCCTTGGTGCGCCGAGCCAGGAACAGCGCCAAACCGGCCGCCAAGAGAGCCCCAAGCCCCACGGCGCCCCAGCGGCGCGTGCGGAGGGCTCCGGGCGCTTCGGGAAACGGTCGATACTCACCACAACCCACCACCAGCAACTGCGCGTAGTGGAACGGATCATCGAAGCGCTCCATTTCCCGCAGGGCCGCCCGTGCCCCGTGGGCCGCCTCAGCGACGGTGTTCCCCAGAGACAGGGCGTGGTTAAACTCGCGGAGGAATTCCACGGTCGCATCCAGTGGCAGGTCCCCGCGCGCACTAAGCACCACCCGGGATCCGGCCAGCAGGCATGCGCCTGCGAGGTCGCTCGCAAAGGCATCACCGGTGCGCTCCGGCCCGTACCCCGCCCGGCACGTGGCCAGCACCATGACGGGCGGAAGGCTTGAGGCTTCCACCTCTTGGCAGCGCCACAGGCCATCCCCGCCCGCGGTGTCGCCCAGCACGACCGAAGCTGGCCGGCCCCCGTCGAAAGCCTGCCATCCGTGTGCGATCACTTCGCCCACGCGATGCTCCGCAAGCGCCCCCGCCTTGAGCTTCGACTCGGCGCCCTCATCGCCCGAAAGGATGGTCGCCGCCTGCGAGAAGTCCGCGACGATGCTCTCCAATCTTGCTGGGTCGAGCTCAACGGACTCGAGCGACGTGGTCACACCGCTCAACGCCAGCCCTTGCACCGCGACATTGGCCACCAGCCCGACCGAGGGGCTTGTGCCCTTGGGGTCCCCAACGGTGAGCGCTGACTCCGCCGCGAACGAAGGGATCCAGGCACAGGGCACACGTTCCCCTAAGGCCCCGTCAGCCGTGCGAGCCAGGTGGAGCGGAAGGGATCCAGCTGCCCCCCCCTCGACCACTGTGAGCAAGCTCACGTTCCCCAACGCGGCCATCACATCCGCTGAGAGAAGTGCAGCTCCGAGGGCATCGCCGTCCGACGCGAGCTGAGTCCTCCGATCGGCGCGCGACTCCGTGGAGAATCCGGCCCCCGCAAGGGAACGCCGGAGGCTGCGCAGCTCCGCGCTGAACTCCCAGAGCGGCGGCGCTTCGATGAACTGGAGCTCGTCCCCGGTGACCACGATGGCATAGCTCCCGTACCAAGAGAGGAGCGGCGCCAGGTAGCCCTCGCCAGGGGCCAAGCAACGCTCACGCACATCGGCGAGGTTCCTGGGCGCGTCAGCGCCACCGCGCGCCCGCAGCCGGCGCGCCAAGGACCCGAGGCGCTCCGATGCAAGGAACCGCTCGAAGGCGCGGCCAGCCCCGCCACCTCCCGGGGAGAGCGCGAAGCGAATCCCCGCGTGGACCAACATCCGGCGCCGTTCGAATTGAAGGAAGCTCGTGCCGCTGTCCGCCGCCTGGCCGCCCTCCCAGTGCGCCAGGAACCCCTCGTACACGGCGTCCCATTGGTCGTGGAAAGTCGCAGGCAACGGCCCCCCTCGGGCGAGGGTGATTCGACCCTCGAGGGCCATCGCCTCGGCGAGCTCCGCCGGTACACGAGCCAGGGCCGCGGCCCGCCGCGCCATGTCATCCGCCGCGTCCATGTCCTCCGCCACGAGGAGTAGGTCAGCCGCAAGGGCCGCTGCCTCGAAGCGCTCGCCAACCCCCGTGTCGGGATCCTCGAGCACACGGCGCTGGGCCATAAGGGCGTCTGCCGACCGAGCGGGATCCCGAAGGGCGATGAGGTGCATCGCCGCCGCCATGGGTCGCTCGAGAACCCGCCGCCGGGACGCTGCGTCGCGGACATCGGACTCTGTGAGTTCAGCCACCAACTTCGTGCCCCTGAGCAGGACCCTTTCTAGACGGCCTGCGCCGAGAAGGACGTCGAGCTCCACGCGACCGATCTTCGCTGCAAGGTTGCGCTTCTCCCTGAGCTTCGATCCGGAGAGGTTGGCCTCGTCCCCGGGGAAACCCTGGAGATAACGTTCCCTGGCTCGGTCGAGCTGAGCGTCGGCGAGATCGAGCAGGCCACGGGCGAGGAAAAGTCGCGCGTGGGCCACGCAGCGGTGGGACCTCTCGATCGCCTGGGGCGCCGCCCAGTTTCCCTTGTGGTCCCGGGCCTGCAATCCCTCCATGCGCTTGAGAATGGCGTCGGCTGCATCGAAATTGTCACGCCCGATCTCGACGATGGCCGCGTGGTAAAGCGCACGCTCTGCGAAGAGGAGCCGCTTCTGGGCCGCATCAGCCAGCGCAAGTGAGATGCGCACCGCGTCATCGGCCCGGCCCGCGTCCGCCAGATCTCCCTGGAGGAGCGTGTACGCCATGCCGTTTTTTTGGACCAACGCATAGTTCGCGAGGCCGTCAATCTCCCCGGTCCAACGCAGGAAGTCAGCGACTCGATCGTCGAGGGTCCCTTCGGTTCGAGGATCCTCGATTCTATCCAGGTCTTGGGACGCGGCCGCGTGCCCAACAGGAGTCAGTCCAAGGAGACCCAGCCCGAGGACCAGGGCGACAACCCACCAGTGTCGAGCTCGATCCAAGCCCGTGCCCGGAGCGTCCCAGCTTCTCGGCCACGATGTTGGGCCCCAAGCGCATGGCCCTCGCTGGGGAGCGGCCCCTCGTAAGTGGTCTTCCATTGCCCATTAGGATCGCGCCGCTGGACCTGGATCGTCAACTGATCTCGTTGATCCCCGAACTCCGTCGGGAGATCCACTACGACCACTCGCTCTACCCCATCGTCACCCTGAACGAGCGCCACCCGCGAACCGTCAGCCCCTCCGAGTACCGGGCCGCGGCCTCCGCCATTCGGAGCCCCTTGACCGCGGTCCCAGGGCTTCATCCATCCGAGCACCAACGCACCCAAAAGCGCCGCCGCTGCCAGCGCCACCCAGGCCCGTCGATCGGAAGGGCGACGTCCCGGCATCTGCAGGTGTCCGTGGCCACCAAGGTCGGCCGGGGCATCGTGCCCAAGGCTGCCCTGGGCGCCATGGCCCCCATCACCATCCTGCTGCTCGATCGCCTTTAGCAGCATGCCCTTCGTGTCGATCGTGCCGGCGTAAGCCACGTCCTCATCCGTCGCGGCGCTCTCGATCGCGTGGTATTCAAAGGCCACCGCAAGCTCGAGAACCTCGTCTAGCTCCGCCCGTCGAATCAGCGGGTCGGAGCCGGTGGTGGCCGCGGCGATGATCTCGATCCCCTCGGGGGATTCCGTCGGGATGTTTCCGGCGAGCACTTCCGCCAAACGCGCCTCGAGGTGCTCACGGTCTCCATCCGTCGGCATTCCGTCGCCGCCGTTGGTCTCCCCTTCGTTGATTGGCTCAGTCATCGGCACGCTCCCCAAGGCCCATTTCCTCGAGGACCTCCCGAGCGCGGACCAAGCCACGGTAATAGCGGGTTTTGGCGGTGTTCTCCGAGATGTTCATCCGCTCGGCGACCTCCTTGAACTTCAAGCCCTCGAAGTACTTGAGGCGAATTGTAGTCGCCATCGCCTCCGGGAGGCGGTCGAGCAAGTGCTCGATCGTCTCGCGATTGAAGATATCGGGCCAGTTCGAGGACATGGGTTCTTGGGAGAGGTAGTCGGGATCAAGCGCCACGTTGCGCCGGGCGCGGGCCAAGGCCCGGACCTTGTTCCGAGTCTGAAAATGGACGTAGGTCCACGCCCACCCCTCGAGTGTCGAGCGTCCTTCAAAGGTTTCCAGCCTCTGCCAAAGAAGCAAAATGACGTCCTGAACCAGGTCGTCCTGCTCCTCCCCCGCAAGCCCCGCGTTGAGACGCCGATTAGCCCCGGCCACGAGCCTTGGAACGCAGCTCATGCGGGCACCAAGCTCCTCGACAGCCTTGGCATTCCTCTCCAGGGCGCGGCGCACTAGGCGCAGGTCGTTCTCGTGCTCTACCAAGGTTCTCTCGCGGGAGCTATTGCTCCCTCTTTACATGTCACCGCACGGCCCCCCGCGAGGCAACGCCGAACCCGTCCATTCGAGCCGTCCCAAGCCGAACAGCACGGTGTCCGTAAGGCGTCCTGGAATAAAGAGAGGTGAGCCCAGGTCTCTGGCGCTGAGAATTCACTCGCCGCCCCTCTTGCATCTCCATCCCCCTCAGCACGTGCAGGTGCAGATCGCGGCACACCGCGCGCTCGATGGGCCGCCATGCAAGGCGGGCGTCGAGGAGCGGGCGATAGGTGGTTCGGAGCGTCACCAGAGTGCCGCCGCCCGGTGCATCCTCGAAGGTAAAACTGCCGGAGAGGAGCTCGACAGAGTGGTCCTCGACGCCCACTTGCTCCGTGACTTCAAAGGCCAAGAGCTCACCGCTGCGAAGCTCAGTGATGAGCTTCTCGATACGGCCCGTGGTGTAGTCGCACCGGGTGCGGGCACCGACCCTGCCCGGGACTCCGGTGGTCCCCAGGGGCCGCGGCAGACCGATACGCGTCAGAAGCGGCGGCGGGGCGTCCACGTCTTCGTAGAAGACAATGGCGTTCCAAGCAGCCTCACGATCCATCGGCAGGACGCGCGCCGTCGCAACGGTCTCGGGCGCATGGGGCGGCGTGAGCTGAGGCTCCAGCCAAAGCGCGCCCAGGGTCGCCAGGAATAGGGCAAGGGGAGGCGCAAGGCGCCCCGCCTTCCAGCTCGCGCGGCTCACGGATCCGATAAGAGCGCCGAAGGTCAACGGCAACCACATCCACATCAGGCTGAGTGCGATGCACAACGGACCGGCGATTCCGACGAAGTAGGAAAGGACCGCGGCGGCAGCCGTCGTCGCCGCCGTCACGCCAAAACACCCGAAGCCGCTCTTGTCGAAGAAGTACCCGTTGGCAAATCCAAGGGTGAACGGGGCCGCCAACAAGAAGGTCACCCCGAAGGAGCCCATCGCGCAGGCCTCCGCGGCGAGGCACGCGCCGATGGCGACCGTGAGCAGTACCAAGAATCCAGTGGCGGGCAGGTTCCCACGGTCAGCGGGCGAGCGGAGAGGCTCTTCACTCATGACGGGCTGGTCCCTGGCTCGCTGCCTCCATGGGCCCTGGGCGCCGGGCCACAGAACTCCTCCATCAGGGCGAGCGCTGGCTTAACCACGGGCGTCAACAGGGGATTGCTCGCGAGTCGCACCAGACGGCACACGATGGGTACGGTGCGATCGACGAGACGGTAGCTGCGCTCTTGGCCTGGCGAACGGTCATGGATCCAGTAGAGGATCAACCCCATTTGGTAGAGCCACAGCAGCTCGTGGAGCTTGGCGTGCAAGGGCGATCGCTTTCGCAGGCCGGCGCCGTCCACCACGCTGCGGAAGAGCGCCTTCGACTCATCGCGGGTCGGGCCAGAGTCGGCGCTGAAGGGACTCAGGGGGCTGTCCGGGTCAGCCGCGGTCTTGAACAGGGCGCCAGAGAACCCGTGGTAGGGCGCCGCGGTCTCGAACTTCGTCCGCATGACGGCCGCTAAGCGCTCGTCGAGCGACTTGGACCCCTCCAACAGCGGCCCCACAGCGGCGAGGTGATCCACGTGGAGCTGGGCGTAGAACCCCTGGATCAGGTGGTCCTTCGACGGGAAGTAGTAATAGGCACTCCCCACTGCGACCCCCGCCTCCTCAGCGATCAAACGCATCGTCGCGCCCTCGTAGCCCCGCTCCCGCAGCACCCGCAGGGCCGTTTCGAGGATGTGGGCCCGGGTCCGGGCGGCCTTGGGGCTCAGGCCGGACGCGGAAGCACCCGGGGGCGCCTCCGGGGTCTCGGCGCGTGAATCGGCGGGGGGATCGTCTGGGGGCTTCATTTTGAACGCGTTCAAATCTGAACACGTTCAGTTATGATGCGCAAGGGCCCTCGCCTTGAATCCCGGGGGCGTTCACTACCCACCTTTGGCCGAGGAAATCGGGATACCCTGTCAGACGAGCGCCGCCGTCGGCGTCTAAAGGGCTCCGACTTGGCCCCTCACTTTGGGTTCGCCCTTTCCCTAGCCGTTCCGGCACGGT
>CAJXRJ010000400.1 GCA_913058555.1 uncultured bacterium | reverse complement strand
GATCATGCCTAGTCTCGTGGGCTCGGAGATGTGTATAAGAGACAGACCATGGCCTGAGGGAGCTGCGCCGTGCGAGGAGCGACTCCACGAATACGACGAAGAGCGGCGTCGTGATCGTCAGCAGGGCGACTTCATGGCCCTCAAGGAACTGGTACGCCCGCAGCACGAGCACGTACATGATCCCGAACTGAAGGGCGCCGATGGCGAGCAGTCGAAGGCGGCGTGGGCTTGGGCCCGTGCCCGCCGGCCGCCGGACGTTTCGCACGATGGAGGGCCACCGTGGCGCCTCCGGCGCCTGGGGAACGGCGGCGGAGCTGCGCGAGTGCCAAAGCGCAGGAAGGAACAGGGCCGCCGCGAGCCCGAGGCGCGCGGCGGCCAGTAGGTCAGGGTCGATCCCGCTTTGCCCGATGAGGGCAAACGAAACGGACCAAAGGACCGATGCCAGAACGAGGAGTCCCAACGGATCCTCAGATGATCTCGTACTCGCCGGGAGTCGGGATCGGGTAGAGGCCGTTCTCCATCGGTAGGCTCTTAGGCATCGTGTCCCAGGTGAGCTCAGCCACCTCAGGTGCAAGAATGCGCTTGGAGTTCATGGCTTGCTCCCACGTCACGGTCTTCCCGGAGTAGGCGGCCATTCGTCCCAGGATGGCGGTCAAGGTGGCGTTGGCTCCACGCTCGGCTTCGTTGTGGGGGAGGTCCTTGCGGATGGCCTCGAACAGGACATCGTGCTCCACCTGGTATGGGTTCGGGCTCTCGCCCTTGAAGCGCCAGCCTTCCCCTTCGTACTGCTCGATCTTGCCGCTCTGGATGAGGGAGGTTCCCTCGCTTCCGTGGGCGTACTCGACCACCGCGTTCTGCGTGTTGGGGTGGTGACGGCACTGGCTGATCATCTTGGCGCCGTCGTCGTAGGTGTATTCGATCGCGAAGTGGTCGTAGATCTCGCCGTGCTTCGATCCCGTGCGCACCTGGCGCCCGCCCATGCCCGCAGCCTTGACCGGCAGGCTGTCCATGACCCAGTTGCCCACGTCGAGGTTGTGGATGTGCTGCTCGGTGATGTGGTCTCCGCACAGCCAGTTGAAGTAGTACCAGTTGCGCATTTGGTACTGCATCTCGCTCCAGTCCTCACGGCGCGGCTTCACCCAAACGCCAGCGCTGTTCCAGTAGACGCGCGTGAACAGCGGGCGACCGATGGCGCCGTCATGGATGGCGTTGATGGTCTGCTGGTACTTCTTGCTGTGGTGGCGCTGGAGGCCGACACCCACCTTGAGGTTCTTTTCCTTGGCCACCTTGGCTGCAGCAAGCACCTTTCGGACCCCCGGTCCATCCACGGCCACCGGCTTCTCCATGAAGACGTGCTTGCCCTTGGAAACGGCGTACTCAAAGTGCTGCGCCCGGAAGCCCGGGGGCGTCGCGAGGACCACGACGTCCACGTCCGAGTCGATCACCTTCTTGTAGGCGTCAAACCCGAGGTGCATGTTCTCACGGGTGACGTCCACGTTCTTGGGGTGGGCGCCCTTGAGTTCCTGGACGGCGTCGTCCGCACGGTCCTGGAACGCGTCGGCGACCGCCACTAGGCGTACGCCGCCGGTGTTGAGCGCCTGGATCGTGGCGCCCTTGCCGCGACCACCGCAGCCGACAAGGCCCACGCGGAGCTCCGCGTCGCCTGCTGCGCCAGCTCGGTCTTGCGAGGAGGAGAGTGCGAGCGGTGAAAGGGCGGCGGTGGCGGCGAGACCCGAGGCGCCCTGGAGGATGGTGCGGCGGGTTTGTGGCGATTCAGTCATCGATAGATCGCTCCGGTTTCAGGAGCGGGAGGAACGGAACTGCGGGAGAGGGGAACGGGTCGTTGGGGACGGTTACCGGTCGCCGGTGCGCTGTCGGTCTTGGATTTTCTTGACGGACGCGAGCTTCGCGTCGTGATATAGGCCCCACTGCTCAAAGGGCGGTGGGTTCAGGGGGCGGACGAGGCGAATGCCAAGCCATTGCGCGTCCGTGTGGTACCAAATGCTCTTCGGGAACTGCGGGTCCTGCACCTTCCAGCTTTCGTTGGAGCCCCGGCGCGAAGCGCTGCGCAAGCGGTCGGGGTCATCATCCCAATGGCCACCGCGCGCGACGCGGGGGTAGAGGCTCTTGGGCCACTGGATGGGGTCGACGAGGGGCGTTTCCCCTTCCGGTACGACGAGGGCTTTGTAGCCGTCTTTGGTGAGTGCATCGAGGCACCACTCCGCGACGTTGCCGTGCATGTCGTAGAGGCCGAATGGATTGGGCTTTCGGGTGCCGGTCTTCTGGTACTGCCCGTCCGAGTTGTCGAACCACCAGGCGTGGTCGTCCACTTCGTCTGTGGGGCAGGAAAAGGCTCCCGTCGTGCCGGCGCGGCAGGCGTACTCCCATTCGGCTTCGGTGGGGAGGCGATAGAAGCGTCCGGTCTTCATGCTCAGCCACTTCGTGTACTGGCGAGCAGCGAAGTGGGTCATGGAAATCGCTGGATAGCCGTCGACGCCCATGTCGAAGTCCATTGGGACGTAGGGCGGCGTCGGGCGACTCACGGCGTCGGCCCAGGCATCCTGGGGAGCGGCTTCAATCGAGCCCTTCGATCGGTTGCGCTTGTCGATCGCGTCCATGAACTGGCGGTACTCGTCCCATCGAACCTCGGTCGTGCTCATCCAGAAAGGCGAGACGGTGACCTGGACCTGGGGGCCTTCCCAGTCCTTGCGGTCCGCTTCGTCCGCTGGGCTGCCCATGGTGAACGTGCCCCCGGGGATGGGCACGAGGGCAAACTTCGCCTCGGTGCCGGTGATCAGCTCGTCGTAGGCCTTCATCTCGGCGGCTGTCTTCGCCGTGGCGCCTTGGACCGCCGTCGGCGGTGGGGGCGTGGTCGGGAAGTCCGGGTAGACAGAATCCTGGGTGGCTTCCTTCGTGGGCTCCTGGCCCATGGAGTCAGTGGGAAGACTCGGTGCGCCGGTTCGAAGGGAAGCGATGGCCAAGACGGTGAGCCCGGAGGCCACCGCGATGGGGATGAGGAGTGCGCGCGTTGGTGAAATCATGGGCATTGAGCGGAGCAGCCGTGCGCGACCGGATGGAGGGGCGCTTGGGTGGGGCACGGTCAGCGGGCTGCCAGTGTGGGGCCCGCAGCCTTCCGGTGCAAAGGGAGCCCGGGCTCGATTCGAGAGATGAAATGCGGCGTCCTCGCGGTCCGGGCGGGCGAGTAAACCGGAGTCATACATCGGAAACTCCCCGTGTCCCTCCTTGGCGGGGCTCTCCCTGGGCCGCAGGATGGGGGCCAGCAGACCGAAGATAGATTTCGAATCCAGCAGTGGAGCCCCACCAGGCTCTGGCGGCGTCGCCATGGAGTCCCCGAATAGACCGTTATGGGGAGATTTGAGCGCCAAGCCAGCAGCTTCGATGGACACCCTCGCCGGATCCGGGCTTTATCAACCGCCTGTTCGGGCCGCTCGCCGGTCCGCCGGCCCATCCGATCCTCTTGTTTCCTCCCCATGGCATCTATGAGCTCCAGATCTTTCGAAACCCCTTCTGCGACATCCGAGTCCACCGGCTCCTCCCGGCGTGAAATCCTGCGGGCTGCCGGGGCTGTGACGGCGCTCGGCGCCACGGCATCCCTCGCGGGTGCTAGTGGGCAAGACGACGCGACGAAGATTCTCCGGGTCGGTTTGGTCGGCTGTGGCGGCCGCGGGGGTGGTGCAGTCATCAACGCACTCTCCGCCGATCCGAACACCAAGCTCGTCGCCATGGGCGACGCGTTCTCGGACCGCCTCGAGTCGAAGCTGCAGGAATTCGAAGGTCGCATGACCGACAACGACGGCAACCCGACGAAGTTCGCGGGTCGCATCGACGTGCCCGCGGAGAACCGCATCGTCGGCCTGGATTGCCACGAGAAGGTCGTCGATCTTTGTGACGTGGTGCTCTTCGCATCGACTCCCCACTTCCGCCCGGCCCAGGTTGTGTACGCGGCCAAAGCGGGCAAGCACATGTTCGTGGAGAAGCCGGTGGCCGTGGACGGCCCGGGTTTGCGCAAGATCTGGCAGGCCATGAACGACGTGAAGGGCAAGGGCATCGCGGTGGTGACCGGCCTTTGTTATCGCTACCAGAACGCGAAGCGCGCTACCTTCCAGAAGATCCGCGAAGGTGCCATCGGCGACATCAAGGCCATCGAGTGCTCCTACGACACGGGGGCCCTCTGGCACCGCGGTCAGAAGCCGGAGTGGACGGAGATGGAGACCCAGCTTCGCAACTGGCTCTACTACACGTGGGCTTCGGGCGACCACGTGGCGGAGCAGGCCATCCACAACCTGGACAAGATGATCTGGGCCATGGATGACCAGCCGCCCGTCAGCGTCAAGGCACAGGGTGGTCGGATCGTTCGCACGGAGCCGAAGTACGGCAATGTCTTCGACCACTTCAACGCAGTCTTCGACTTTGGAAGCGGCGTCAAGGCGTTCTTCTCGTGTCGTCAATGGAATGGAGCCGACCGCGACGTGTCGGACCACGTCTACGGCACCAAGGGCATCGCCCACACCCAGACCCACAGGATCGAAGGCGAGACCAAGTGGCGTTGGCGGACCCCCGAGGGCATGGTCGACGATATGTACCAGAACGAGCACGACGCGATGTTCGCGTCGATCCGTGCGGGCAAGCCGATTCACGACGGTGACGTCATGTGTCGCGCCACGCTGCTCGCGCTGATGGTCCGCATGTCGGCCTACAGCGGAAAGGTCATCTCGTGGAACCAGGCCCTGGAGTCCAAGGAAGATCTCTCGCCCAAGAAGTACGAGTTCGGGCCCAACCCGGTCCCGCCCGTCGCCCAGCCGGGCGTGACGCCTTTCGTCTGAGTCCCCCGTGGCTCACTTGAGCCTACGTGGCTTCGCTGTGGTTTCCCTGACGTCGGGCCGTCCCGAAGTTCGACCCAATTGACTCCGTCATAGCCTTGGTCACCAAGCCCGAACCAGCCACCCCTGGACGCGGTGCTCCCATCATGGAGCGCCGCGTTCAAACCGTTTGTCTCCTCCTGATTGCCGCCATTGCGACGGGCGCCGCGCTCCAAGCGCTGCAGGACGTGATGATTCCCTTCGCCTTGGCGATGTTTCTTTCGATCGCCCTGGCGCCGGTCGTGGACGGGTTGGAGGGGAGAACGCGCTTATCCCGTCCGATCTCGGTGGGGCTGACGATGCTCCTGGGGATCCTGCTGATGGCAGTGCTCGGCGGCGTCGTGGCTTCGTCGATCAAGGAGTACAACGTCTACTTCACCGCGGGCGGAGACGTGACGGGGCAGACGGCAGGGCCGGCGTTCGACGTCTGGCTTGCGAACAAGCTCCCGGACGCGCTGCGTGATTCAGCCCTGGGCGTTACCGCGAAGCTCAAGGGTCTGATCCCGAGCCTCGTCGGTGTCCTGGGGAGCGCGCTCTCCCAGGGCATTACGGTGCTCGTGTTCCTGATGTTCCTTTTGGTGGAGCAAGGACGGTCCGATAGCCATCCCAGCACCGAGTCTCCGGGCGGGGGAATGGGCTCCACCGTGCGGGACCGGACGCGTCAGTACATCTCTGTCAAAGTGGCAACGTCGGCGGTCACTGGCTTGGGCGTTGGACTCTCGCTCTGGGCGGTTGGCGCGCCGGCTCCCATGCTCTTTGGGCTCCTGTCGTTCCTCCTGAACTTCATTCCGACCATCGGCTCGGTGATCGCGGTGCTCTTGCCGCTTCCCCTGCTGCTGGCCACGGACGCGGGGCTCGTCACCATTGTTCTGGCGCTGCTCATCCCCGGGGCCATCCAGTTTGCCGTCGGGCAGATCTGGGAGAACAAACTCCTGGGGGACGCGTTCGACCTGCGGGCGTCGGTGGTGCTGCTGGCCCTCGTCTTCTGGGGCAAAATCTGGGGCATCGTCGGGATGCTTCTGGCGACGCCGATCACGGCCGTGCTGAAGACGCTCATGGAGGAATGGGAACTGACCCAGCCGCTGGCTCGCTCGATGGGGCAATCGGCCCTGGCGGGAGAGACGGCCCACCCTGGCGGCCCGCCTGCAGGCGACGCTCCCCCTGACGAGACGGCTACGACGCCTTGATCGAGGTTTGCGCTGCGGTGATCGTCCGCGCACCGGGTCTGGTCCTGGTGGCCCGCAGGACGCGGCCCGAGGACCTCTGTGGCCTCTGGGAGTTCCCCGGCGGAAAGCTAGAGCCGGGGGAGGTCCCGTCGGACTGCCTCGTGCGTGAGATCCGCGAGGAGCTGAGCTTTGAGATCGAGGTCGACGGTTTCCTCGCTGAGTCGTTCCGCGGTGAAGAAGGGGCTGCATCCTTGGTGCTCTCCTCCTACGCTGCGCGCCCGCTACGGGCCGATGACGAGCCTGTCCTCACCGATGGGACCCACGATCGCGTGCGCTGGGTGGATGCCAAGGAGCTGAATGAGCTCGCGTTGGCCCCCTTGGATGTGCCGCACCTGCCGGCCGTGATGCGCCACTTAGAACCATGAACATGCTGACGTTCGCCGAATCCCAAGCCGCCCTCGCCGCCCTCGACGTAGGGGACCGCGCCCGCCGTACCGAGGTGCTTTCCCTCCGGGACGCCCGCGGGCGCGTGCTCGCCTCCGACGTGACCATCGACCGCGACCAACCGGGTTTCGACCGGGCCACGATGGACGGCTTTGCGGTCGTTCCGGACGGGGACCGGCGCGAGTTCGCCGTGCGCGGCACCGTCATCGCGGGCACGAGCTTCGAAGGGGCGCTGGCGCCCGGGGAGGCCGTGCGCATCAACACAGGGGCGCCGGCCCCTAGGGGCACGTCCGTGGTGCCGATTGAACGTACCAGCCAGCCCGTTGGGGATGGCTCGGTGCTGGTGGAGGCCCCCGTTCGGCCCGGCGCCAACATCGCCTGGCGCGGGGAAGACGCGCGGCTAGGGGACGTGCTCGTTGCGCGCGGAACGCGCCTCGGGCCGGCGCATCTTTCGGTGGCGGCCATGGCGGGTGTGACGGAGTTGACGGTGTTCGCCCGGCCGACGGTCTGTGTCGTGACCACGGGCGACGAAGTGGGGGCCTCGGGCAAGGCCGGGATTCGCGACAGCAACGGCCCACTCCTCGACGGGCTCGTCGAGGCG
>CAJXRJ010000399.1 GCA_913058555.1 uncultured bacterium | reverse complement strand
GCCTAGTCTCGTGGGCTCGGAGATGTGTATAAGAGACAGGAACAGCACGAAGTTCTTCGCCCGCGAGCCGGCCTTTCCCTTGGCTCCCAAAGCCACCAAGAACACCAGCCCGAACACGCCCACCCCAATGCCTATCTCCCGATGTCGCGGGAGCTCCTCCGGCAAGGTGTCGGGCCCCATAAACAGCAGCGCCCCAACCACCAGGCACCCCAGCGCCGCAAACCAAGCCCCAATCCGTTCATGCGTATCCGCCGCCTTAGCGATCGTGTCGAGGGTCTCTTTCATGGCATATGAAGGCTACCGGATTGCGCACGAACCGGTTGCCACGGAACGGGGGCCCATCTGCGGGGTCCCGTGGCTCGGGCAATTCGCCGGCTAACGGGAGGGAGTTTCACTCACCCCCGCCAGTAGGGCGTGGAGGATCGCGGCGGGTCGCACAAGGCCCGCCAGCTCACGGAGCAGCGCCGTGGGATTCAGTTCCGCCAAGGCGCCTTCAAGAATGCCCTCGATATCCAGTCGGTTGTCCGAAGAGAGCTCGCGTGCCATGCGAGCGCCGAGGGCGTGAATGCCCGCCAGGTCTGAGTCGAAGCCGTACTGGGAGAGCACCGCAGCGTGCTCCCCGTAGAGCTGATCCAGGCTGACCCACTCCGTGGCCCTTTCCAGGAGCCCCGATAGGTCCACGGCGTCACGCCCTGTGTCGAGGTGCCTATCCCTCCAAGCGGTGAGCTTCATGCACACCAATCCAGCGAGCGAGGGGATTCTGATGGCGGTGTCCCCGAGGCGAAGAACCGTGCTAGCTTCGAGAACGTCACCGAAGAGAGCCACGTCCATCGTGAGGCCGTCCGTGCCTTCCCACGCGAGCTCTCCGTCCTCGGCTAGCTCACCGAAGGGAACCAGATCGAGCGGCTGCCTCGCCGGAGAGATCAGCCGATGGGGGAGACCGTGCCGCAGGAAACCATCCGTCTCAATGAGCGCGCTCTTGAGGGCCGAATACTCTCCCCATGTGCGTACCTGAACGGCGATGTCGACGTCCAGGGTCGCCCGCTCAAGTCCCTTTAGGCCCAGCTGTTCGAGGACTAGATCGCGTGCGGCAGCGCCGACCAGGAGCCACGGTATCCCGAGCGCTTCTGCACGGGCTGACACCGGCTGGAGGATCCTGACGAGGTGATCCTGCGCGTCCTGGCCCGTCATTGCGGCCCTCGATGGCGAGCAAGTAGTTCCTCAGCAGCATCGATGCATCGAGGGTCCCGTGTGGCTTCCAAGTCCGCTACCGTGAGCAGGTCCGGAGTGACTCCTGGGGGGCGCCATGTCATGTCGGAATCCCAGAAGGTCTCACGTATCTCGATGGTGCCTTCGGGATCTGCCTTCAGGCGGAGCGCTCTCGCGATCTCGGTCAGCGGGTTCCGTGCGTAAAGGGTTCGAATCCCTGCCCGCAGGTCCAGCCCAAGCGCCTCCGCTGCGGACTCGCCCCCCCAAACGGCTCCGAACTTCGCGGGATCAAACGCTCGATACCAGTCCATTTTCGCGCTGGCAAAGCGCCCAAGCAGGAGCTTGGGCCGCAGGCGCCGCACGTATTCGAATCGCCAGCGCTCCTCGAGTTTTGGGTCAGCGTGCATGCGCCGTTTGCCGGCCGGCGTGCGTGCGACATGACCCGTCAACTCAAGGTCGGCCAGTACACCTACGACCGTTCCCTTCGAGACGCCCAGCCTGCTTGCCAGGTCGCGGATCGAAGCCTCGATGATCGTGGGCTGAACCAGGAGGTGGAAGACCACCCGCAGCGCCGCGCCTCGCCACTCGCGGATGCCCTCGTCCAATGGGGCCCGTTCGGCCTTCTCTTCAGGTCGGTTCCCCAGGACCTGAATGACAATCCCAGGCGCTTCGATGTGGGCGTTCCCGCAGGCGTCTGCAAAGGCCAGCCCTTGGGCCATCCAGTGCTTCGCGATCCCCGGGGGGACGAATTCGGCCACCCGAATGGTCTCTGCTTGATCGGCTCCGACTGGGGCCTGGGCGGCGCGTTCCGGCTCCACCGCCAGCACCCGAAAGCGCTGCTCTTCTGGCCCAAGCTCCCAGATCTCCTGCCCGCCCTTCGACCGTTTCCGTAGCCGGATCCCCCGCGCCTTGACCCTCTCGGCCACCCGCTGGGGCAACGTCTTCTTGTCTTCCTGATTCATCGGGTCCCTACTCCGCGCCGTATCCGGAGGCCGCTTCGGCGTTTGCCCGAGGCCCCGTTGCCGCGGCCTCGCTTGTGCCATTATCTAGATCGTACCATCGCTACTGGCACATGAGAGATAATGGTACGTCGGCAACCATAATCCGAGCGTCACCATCCACTTTCGAAGGTGGGAAGGCCCTCTTCGCCCTCCCCGCCGGCGGTACTTCTGGCCCCGGAGCCTGATCTGGAGCTCCGAGGGCCCGTGCCAAGCCCTCCGGCGAACCCGGTGCTCGCTTCGTACGGACGCGCCTCTCCTCGCCGACGATTCGAGGGAATCTGCGCACCCCGAGTCGGGGGCCCGGTGTCCTAGGTGGAGGATGAGCTCTTTGGACCCGACCCCGATCGATGTGCGCCAGCTGGCGCGGCACCACGAGCGCCTTCGGCGCATGGTCAGGGCCCTCGTGGGCGACGAGCACCGAGCGGAGGACGTCGTGCAAGACGCCTGGGTGCGCGCCCTCGAGCGTCGCCCGGACGAGCCACGCTCCGCGGGGGCGTGGCTGAAGACCGTGACGCGGCGTCTGGCCTCCAACGAGCGGCGCAGTCGGCGCAGGCGGAATGAGCGTGAGCGCGACGTCGCGCGGCCCGAGCCTTTGCCGTCCTCCGACGAGATCGCGGAGCGCGTGGAGATCGAAGGGCGCGTCCTCGGTGTGCTCGACAGCCTCGACGAGCCGCACCGAACGGTCCTGCGGGATCGCTACCTCGGTGAACTGACGCCGACGGAGCTCGCCCGTCGCGATGGGGTCTCGCTCAACACCGTCAAGTCTCGGCTCTCCCGTGCGCGCGCTGCGATGCGGGCGGAGCTCGAAAGCCGGGGCCTCGGTGGGGACGTCCACTGGTCGGTCGCGGCGGCGCCGCTCCTGGTGCCGCGGGGTCCGTGGGCAGCCCTCGATTTGCCCGCCGCGACGCTACCCATTCCCGCGGCCACCGCAACCTCCTCGTTAGCTGGGGCTGCCGCCATTGGCGGCGCGCTCGCCATGAAAAAAGCACTCGTACTCGCGGCCGTAGTGATCCTCGGCGCCGTGGCCTGGCGACTCACGTCGACCGCTCCGGATGGACTGCAGCCTCCCAGTGCCGCCGAGCCCGCCGCGTCAGGGGAGCTGGATCCTGAACTCGTCTCACTGGACAAGGAAGGGGTTGTCGCGGGTGGAGCGCGCGTGGCCATCGAAGAATCCTCGGGCGCGTTGCCCGCGGACTCCGA
Source organism: uncultured bacterium (assembly GCA_913058555.1). GTDB lineage: Bacteria > Planctomycetota > UBA1135 > UBA1135 > Saltatorellus. Next base: position 3,690 of record CAJXRJ010000399.1, on the reverse strand, counting down.
GGGTGCACCTGGTGCCTGGCGCATCGTCGGCCGCGCCAGGGAAGCGCGCGGGAACCCGGGGGTCAAAGGCCTCTCGTTTGACCTCGCGTTGTACGCCGGCTACGACGCGGGGGGCGAGCTGCTCGCGGAGGAGCGCGTGGTCTCGGGAAACGACGGTCGGTTCGAACTGGCGCTCGAGAATCCAGGCCGGACCGTGACCCTCACCGTCGAGTCCGAACACCAGGAGGGTTTTGAGGTCGTGACCTATGGTCCGTACGTCGTTGTGGCCGGGGACGCCCCACCGGAGCTCGATGCGCTCGTTTTCAGGATCGACGGGCGACTCGAAGGGACGGTGAGAGACGGTGCCGGAAACCTGGTGGAGGGCTGCACCGTCGAGGGCCATTACGGCGTGGCGGTGACCGACTTGAAGGGCCGGTACACGATGCCGATCGCGACCGGTGCCTGGGGCGAGATCACCGCAAGGGCGCCCGGTTACAGCGGGGACTCAAGCCGATTGGAGGGCCTTGGGGCGGGGGCGGCGGTGACGCTCGATTTCACCCTCGGCGAGGCGGTCCGGATCGAGGGTATCGTGCGTGCCGCCGGAGGAGCGGCGATCGCCGGTGCTCACATCGAATGCTCTGGTCGCCTCCAAACCCATGCGATGACGGATGCGGCGGGCCGCTACGTGATAGACAGCGTGGCGTACATGCCCGGCGAGAGGGTCTGGGTCGGCGTTCGCGCCGATGGGTTCGGACCGACCAACCAGACGCTGGAGCTCGAGGTGGATCGCCGCGAGTACGAGCAGGATTTCGATCTCGTGCGGGGCGTTTCGGTCGCGGGCCAGCTCACCGATGCAGACGGCGCGCCAGTGGCCGGCGCCGAGGTCTGGTTTGGCCGCCATGACCATGCGTGGGGCAATTCAAAAACGTCCTCCGACGACGACGGGCGATTTGAATTCGAGGGCGTTGCGCCGGGCCAGATGAACGTGGGAGCGCAGAAGGACGGCTTTCCCCCAGCGACCGCCGCCGTCACGGTCCCCGAGAGTGGGGGGGGCGAAGACATCGCGCTACAGTTCCCCAGATCTCTGAGCGTCAGGGGCGTCGTTTGCGGCGCCCAAGGCAAGCCCATTCCCGGCGTCGCGGTCGCCGCCCGCCAGAGCTTCTCCTACGTCGGAACCAACGGACGATCCGACAAGAACGGCGAGTTCGAGCTCACGGGCCTGCCCGACGGAGAGCTCACATTGGAGGCGTACGCTCGCGGCTACGTTCGAGCCAAGGTCCGCGTCACTTCCGCCGGGTCGGGCACCCCGGTCGTCATAGAGATGGCCGATGCCGGACGAATCACCGGCCGCGTCTTCGACGCGGCCACGGGCGAGCCCTTGAACAAATTCACCGTCCGTTTTGTCTTCCCGACCGACCCCGACCTCCAGCCGACGGTGAGTGGCTACAACTCCAAGTGGTCTCAGCCAGGCCTGACCTTTCAGGATGACGGGGGTAGATGGTCGACCGGTGAGTACGACGAGCTTCAGGTTGGCGCTTGGATCGGAGTCGAGGTCCGCGCCGAGGGTTACTCGCCTGGGATTGAGATGGTCCAGGTCAGCGCGATGGACGCCAGGCTAAATCTCGCGCACCAACTCGTTCGACCCGTGACCGTGGAGCTCGTGGCCTCACTGCAAGGCAGCGGCGAGCCGGTCGCCGGCGCGACGATCCTGGCCACCACCCGGGCGCACCCGTCCGAGGAGGACATCCGATGGGATGCCACCACGGGCGAGGCTGGAACCGCGGTGCTCGAGGACGTCTCGCCCGGATCCCTGTTCGTCATCGTGACTCGGGCAGCCGGCGCCCCAGTGCGCCTTGGACCCTTCGAAGTGCCACCGGTCCCTTCACGCTCCATCCTCGCGATCGAGGTCCCCGCCGCCCACGTGGTGGAGGTCACGCTGCTCGATCCCTCCGGGCAACCACTCCCCGGCCGAACCGTCGTCCTGACCGGCTCCCTGCAGGGCTCGGCCGACGTCGCGCTCGAGGGGCTCACCGACCAAGATGGCGTCTGCCGTATCGAAGGCGTCCCGGCTGGTCGATGGGACGTCTCACGCGTCCTTCAGGATGGCCTGCACACCTGTCACGACCTGACGGGTCACGTCACGGTGCAGGAGGGCGAGCCAGTGGCCCGGATCGAGCTCCGCCCCCCGGGAGCCACCGTGATCCGCGGCACGGTGGACGCCGATGGCCCGATCCCGCCCGGCTGCAAGGTGTCTGCCCTCTCGCGCAACGGCGCGCTCAATCACGGCGCAGTTGTCCACGAGGGAAGCTTTGAGCTCGCGGGGCTGGCACCGGGGAGATACATGGTGACGCTGTCGTACTGGGACGCGAACTCCTCCTCCACGGTGATGGGCCATGCGGAGGTCGAAGTGCACGAAGGTGACATCGAGTTGGACGTGACGGTCAAGGTCAAGCCGATGTAGTGGCGCGAAGCCCCGTCACCAGGCTTGGCGTAGGTGGCGTACGGCCGCGGGGGTCGGGCCCTGATCCGACGCGGCCTTGAAGGGCGCGACCTCGCGCCCAAGGGCCTGGTTTGTGGCGAGGGCGAGGTAGCCGAAGGTCGTTCCGTCGAGGAGCATCACGCGGTCGTCGGCAAGGATGGCCCGCAAGAGGGGCCGAAAGTCCTCTCCCAAGCACGCCCACGCCAATCGGTGCCGACCGAAGCCATAGGAGTTGTGCCTGGGTGGTTCGTTGAAGAACCAATCGAGGAGGAAGTCGAGCTGGCCCATGCGTGCGTGCCGCCAGAGTGCAATCGCGAGGAAGGCGCGCGAGTCTTGCCCGCGAGCGTCACCACGCGCCGTATGCCGAGTGAAGGCGTCGCGGAGGATCGCCGTCGCATGGTTGGGGTCGAGGTCGGCGGCCGCGATGGTCCACACCGACGAGGGGAAATGGGGCGCGTCGCCCACGGGTTCCTGCGCCAGGTGGCGGCTCTCGATTGCCAAGAGCGTCTCCCCCGGCGTGGTGGGCAAAAGCTCGGGCGCATGCCGCAGGATGAACGCTGCGACGCGCGCGTACGGAAATCGCGAGTCTGGATCGAGCGCACAATCGGGATCCGACGCATCAGGTGCCTCGCCCGACAGGAATCGCATGAGCGCCGGCTCTCCGATGCTCTGTCCAGCCTCGATCAGGTCCTGTTCATCGGCGAGCAGGTCGCCGTGAAGCTCGTGGTCGCCTTGGTCCCACGGCGTGGCGAGGGCCAATAGGATCCAGCCCCCGTACGGTCGCTCGATCCCGTCGATTCGTTGCCGCAAGGCGGCGACGCGATCGTGCTTCTCCGTGTCATGCCCGCTGGCACCTTCGACGGCACGGCCGAGCGCGAGGGTCAGCCAGCTGAGGCAGTGCTCCCGATCCTCTCTCTCTAGCCAATAGGCCTCGAACCCGTTCGACTTCCTTTGCGAGCGAACCACGTGGCCGGCGACGGGGAGTGAGAATCTCGAGTTCGCAAAGGAGAAGTGGTAGCTGATGATGGCACGCGCGACCTCGCCCACGGTCTGTGGCTCTGCGTTGTGGGCTGGGTCAAGCGGCGGGAGCGTCCCATCCAAGTGGACCTGGAAGTCGACGACGTACAGCTGACCGCGCGGCGGCGCTGCCCCCCCGTCGTCGAGCTTCGCGAATACCTGCGGCAGCTGTCTCTTATACACATCTCCGAGCCCACGAGACTAGGCATGATCTC
>CAJXRJ010000398.1 GCA_913058555.1 uncultured bacterium | reverse complement strand
CGTGGGCTCGGAGATGTGTATAAGAGACAGGCCCGGCAAAGTGGGAGAGGCGCTCAAATCTTGGCTCCTGCGCGACGTGGACGGAACGCCCCTCGCGAAGAGCGCGCCGATCGTTCTGGCGGAGAGGGTCACGGACCTATTTGGGTTCATCGTGCTCATCGCGATCTCCGCCGGGACCACCGAGCACCTTGGCATCGCCGTGTTCACCGCCGGCTTGGCCGCCGCCATCGTGATCGTGGCCGCCACCGAAACGGGGGCTCGGTTGGCCCTCGGTATCGCCGCGAAGCTGCCGATGCTCCGCAGCCGGGTCGATCGCCTTGAGGAGACCTTGACCTCAGCGCGCGCGCTTCTTTCCCCGCGCGAGTTGCCCATGGCGAGCGCGCTGGCGGCGGCAGGCTGGGGCCTCGAATGCCTCGGCTGCTGGATCCTGGCACAGTCCGTCCTTCCGGCGGGGACCGTCGAAGCGAACGGCCTGGGGCTCGCCGAAGTCACCTACGCCTTCGCACTGTCGGCGGTGGCGGGAGCCGTGGTCGTCATTGCCCCCGGCGGCCTCGGCGTGACCGAAGGGCTGCTCACCAAGCTGCTCGGATCTGGGTACCGAGCGGCGGGATACGGCGCCAGCGCCGCGCGCTCCACGGCGCTCTCGGTGACCTTGGTCACGCGCCTGTGCACGCTCTGGTTTGCCATGGCCATTGGCCTCGTGGCCTTGTTCTGGCAGCACCGCCACCGGCGCTCTGTTCGGCGCTCCATACCCCAGAACTAGGCGCCAGGCCGAGATGGCCGAATCCCAAGGCCCACCTAACGGGGAGTTCATGACCGTTGTGGACCCTGCACGCTCCAATAGTCCGCCCCTGACATCGCTGACCGCGCCATCCCTTGACCGCGCCCCCTTCGAACATGCAGCTCTTGCGACGAACCCTGACACCCTTTGCCCTTCTCGCCGCTTCCGGCTTCCTCGTGAGCTGCGTTTCGGATGACGACGCGGGCATCGTCGCCGCGCCACCTGGTACATCGGAGACCTCCATGCTCGGGCGCGCCGCCGCTCTTGGGCTCGATACCTTCGTCGAACTGGCGGAGCGATCCACCTTCGCTGGTGTACTGGGCGACACAAATCCCATCACCGTCTTCGCCCCCGACGAGGCCGCCTTCGCCGCGCTCGCTCCGGGCGAACTGGACGCCCTGCGGGATCCGCAGAACATCGCCGCTCTGGACGCCATCATCGGCCGCTCCATCGTCCCCGGCGAACTGTCGGCCGCCGTGATCGAGAGCTTTGGAAACCTGGCGACGGTGGGCGGAGACCTCCTCCAAGTCGACGTGTTCAACTCTGTGATTCACATCGACGGGGCCGCGATGGTGTCGAGCGATCTCACGCCAGACAACGGCATCTTGCACACGGTAGACCGAGTGCTCGAAGTGCCCCTGGAACCCATGGCGGAGCTGCGCGATGAGGGCTTCGGGATCTTCGCGGACCTCGTGGAACTGACCGGCCTCGACAGTGAGCTCAACCTCAACGCGATCACGGTCCTCGCGCCCACGGACGCCGCGTTCATGGCCCTGCCCCCCGGTGAGCTTGCCGCGCTCATGGACGTCGCCAATGCTGCGGACACGTCGAAGCGGCTGCGTACCCATTGGCTTGGGGGTCTCCTACCCATCAGCCGTCTCGTCGAAGATGGATCACGCCTCAACGCGGAAGGGGCCCTGCTCATTGTGGGTTGGGACGGGGCATCTTCCCCCACCGTGAACGGCGCCGACTTGAGCTCGTTCAATGTCCCGACGACGAGGGGTCTCATCCACCGCTTGGAACAAGTGATCGACACGCCGCTCACGCTCGACGAAGCCCTTGGGGATCCGAGCCTGCAGACCCTGGAGACGCTCTTGTTCGCGAGCAGCCTTCAGCCCGTCTTCGAGATGGCCCCGGCCATCACGGTCTTCGCACCCAACAACGACGCGTTCTCGAACCTCGCGCCGGGAGTCTTCGACTCCTTGGTTCAGCCCATGAACCTGGAGATCCTGAGGACGCTCCTGCGATCCCACGTGGGTGCGAATGCGCTGGCATTCCCCTCCCTTGCGGGCGGCGATGTGATCATGACCCTGGAGGGTACGGAGATCGTCGTTTCCGACCCCGGAACCGGGGCGCTTCGCCTCGACGACACGGCCGACTTCGTGGCCACCGACGTGTACCTGACCAACGGCGTGCTGCACGTGATCAACGCGGTACTCGCGGCCGACGGCCTGTGAGCTTTTAGCCCCGCGAGATCCTGAGCCAAAGCGCCAGGGCTCCCGCCAGGGCCGCCGCGAGGAGGAGCCCAGCGGCAGCGCGGGCGGCTGCGAGGCGCGCGAGGCGTTCGAGGGTGCGTGGGTCCAGGTCCTCGAGGGGTAAAGACTCCTCGGGGAGGGCCGCGCCTCCCCCCCCGGCATCCCTGCGCTCCGAGAGGGAGACCACTGCGGGATGCGGAAGGATCGCGCCGTCCAGGAGCGCGGCGATCGACACCGCGAACGCCGCACGGTCATTGGGGGGCGTCAGGAACTCAACGATCCCGCATTCGATCGCCCCGGGCCCGGAAGAAAGCGCAGCGGCACCGCCCTCCGTGAACAGCCAAGGAACCAGGCGGTACGCGCCACCCCGTTCATCCGATTCCACCCCTTCGACTTCCGCCGGGACGGTCGGTTCCGCGGTGGAGGTCTTGACGAGTGCGCTCCAGCCATCCCGGCCGACACGATCGCTCGAGTGGCTGTCCCCAACGGGCCCCTGGGTGATCGTGAGTTCCACGGGAGCGTCCCCGCCAGCTCCATCGATGACCGTGACACCCCGGTCCGCCGCCCAGAGCGCGACGAAGTCCGCCAGGGGAGCCGGCAAGGACGGGTCGATGGAGACTCGGGCGCTGGGGCCGCCCTCGACCGCGGTCGGGGCCTCGGCCGGCTCGCCGCTCCAATGAAGCGCCGCCGGCGCGCCACCACTTGCCCGGGTCGTGCCGATCACCCCCGGCACCGCGGCACCGCCGCTGGCGACATGGCCCGCCCATTGCCCGGGGTCTTCCGGCACCCGGTCGGTGACCCAGATGGTCCCCAGCCTGTCGAAAGCCGCCCACGCCGGTTCCGGTTGGGCGACACGCGGCGCCCGGCTCCAATCACCGGGACATCCTGCGCCCAAGGCCACCGGTGGGCCCGCGGGAGCCCCCGGGCGGCACCCGTCGACCCAGATGAGTTCCACGTCCCGTCCCGTTACCTGGCATCGATGCTTGAGAGCGTCATCCAACGCCCCGAGGGCCACGGCCATGCGGGTGACTGCGTCGTCTTCCGGTCCCGCCCGCAGGTACATCGAGGGCGATCGATCCACGACACAAACGAACCGCTCTGGACCTGGGTCGCCCGGCGAGGGAGTTGGCCCCATGAGCGCAAGGGTGGCGGCGACCATGGCAGCCACGGCGAACACGCGCGACCACGGCACGGATCGCCGTCGCAGCGACCCGGCCTTCTGGCCTTGGTCAGGGAAGAACCGGGCAGTGCTGAGCCAGATGGAGCGCGGCTTGGTTCGTTGGAACGAGAGCAGAAGCAACACGAGCGGCAACACCAACAGCGCGGCCGCAAAGGGCCGCTCAAAGCCCCACGAAAGACCCATCGGCAAGGTCCCCTGGACCGCGGGCCAAAAGGCACCGAACGGCGGTTCCAACGCTGCGGGGACCGCCCACTGAATCAGGCACGTACTCAACGTAGTAGCGCCGGCAAGTGGTCCTCAAAGGGCTCGTCACTCCGCCACACCGCGTGGGTCATGCGGTGGTCCCGGGCGAGTCGTGACCAACTTTCAACGAAGGCCTCGAGGCGCAGCAGATAACTCGGAAGGTCGGCGGTGGACGCTGGGTGAGGAACCGACGGAGACTCGGGGTCGATCCAAAGGGCGCCAGCGGCTGTCCCTCGAGCGGAGCCACCCGACGCGGCTCCGATGCCCCCCAGCCCTTCCGCTGGATTCCATTCAATCGGCGCGAAGACCTGCCCGAGATGAACGTGCCGGCGCCCTTGCCCCAGGGCCATGACCCGGCGCGGATCCACGTCGAGGAAGTCGCCGAAGAGAAGGATTCGACCTGCGCCGCGTCCGCTGCCGGTGCCCAGGGCCGACGCCACGGAAGCGTCGTCCAGGAGCGATTCAAGCCCGCCGCCTTCCGTTGCGTCCAAGCGCTCCAACTCCTGCACGGCCCGGCCGAGGTCGGAGCGGCGTGCGAGATGAAGTGCAGCCGACGTCCCACCCCCAAGGGCCAGGCGAAGCTCGATCCGCGCACCCAAGCGGAGCCCAAGGGCCATCGCCGCCGCCGCAGCTTCCGCCGCGGACTGCAGCTTGCCCGGATGACCAACTGCCATGGAAGCACTGGAATCGATCAGCACCAACCACGACTCCGACGCGCCGGCCCTGTGGACCCGCACGAACGGTCGATCGAGACGGGCCAAGAGGTTCCAGTCGAGGCGCCGGAGGTCCTCACCGGGGCGATAGGGTCGGTGCCCCGCGAACTCCTCGCCCTCGCCCTGGAGGGAGCGACGGCGCGCCACATCCTCGCGCTCCCTCGCTGCGGAGAGGCGCGAAGCAAACGAACCGATCCGCGTCAGAAGCTCTGGCCCGAATCGCACCCCCGGTGATGGGAGTCCGGAGGGGCCGGTAGCGGGAACGGCAGAAGGGCCAGCTGTGGGAACTGCTGTGGGAACTGCTTGGGGCACTGCGCCCGCTCCGCGGGGGCCCTGCGATTGCCCGCGGGTCAAGCGGACGAGGCGACGCGGCGGATCGCCACGATCGTGACGTCGTCCTCGCGGGCGCCTGCCGCAAACTCCAGCGCGGCCTTGGCCACGGCCTCAACGGTCTCGCGGGCGGTCGCCTTTTCGTGACCCCGGTCCGCGAGAACCGCGCGCACGCCTTGTTCTTCAAAGAACCGCTCGGGATGGTCGAGGTGGCGAGCCTCGACAAGCCCATCGGTGAACGCCAGAAGCACGTCTCCCTCGTCCAGCTGAATCGGCTCACGGGCTTTGTACTCGAGATCTTCCATGAGTCCCAGAGCCGGTCCATCGCTGGGAATGCTCTCGATGGTCTGGGTCGCAGCCCTCCAGATCAGCGGCGGCGTGTGCCCCGCGTTCAGGATGCGCACCCCCCCGCCCACTTCGAGCTCCGCCACAAACAGCGTCAGGAACATGCCGTCGTCCATGCGCTCGGACAGATCGGCGTTGAGCATCGTCACGACGGCCCCGGGATCCTCCAGAACACGCGCGTAGCTACGTAGGCTGGCCTGGGCCGTCGCCGTCACAAGGGCCGGGCCAACGCCGTGACCCGTGACGTCTCCCACGACCGCAGCGACGCCGCCTGTCTTGGTGCGAACGAAATCGTAGAAGTCACCGGAAGCGTGCTCCGCACTGCGGTACCAGCCAAACAAGTCGAACCCATCGATGGACGGGGGCGACTTGGGCATGAGGCCCGACTGAATTTCAGCGGCGATCTCGAGGGAACGCTCTAGGCGCGCCCGTTCGATGGAGTGGAGGTTGAGCTGCGCGTTCTCCAGCGCGATCGCGATGTGCTGGGCCAGGGCGTGGAAGAGCGCCAGGTCCTCGGCCACGAAATCACGGGTGGCCGCCCTGGAGTCCACGTACAGGGCGCCGCGGGGAAGGGCTTCGATGGTCCCTTCGGTGGGGTTGTCTGACTGCGACACCGGTGCATCGCCACTGCTTCCGCTCCTTGGAACCAGGGGGACGCACATGACGGCCCGCAGCTTCAGGTCGAACACGGAGTTGCCAAGGTCGAGGCCCTCACCGTCCTTCTGAAGGGTCGTCTTGATGGGCGAATCCGAGTCGACGACGTGCTTCACCACAGAAGTGGAGTACTTCACGTCCCTGCCAAGGGACGCAGACGCGCCGTCGCTGTTTCGCTCGCGGGCGACCCTGACGACTTGGCCGCCGGTCCGATCGTCCATTAGTACGAGGAAGCCGCGCTCGGCCCCCGTCGCTTCGATCGAGCTGTCGACCACGAAATCCAGCAGCGACTCGAGGTCCCGGGAAGCGGAGACCTTGGCGATCGTGTGGAGCAGGAGCTCGAGGGATCGCGAGTCCTCCCCGGTATCGCCGCGCAGGAACGTCGTCGTGTCCAAGCCCGGTGAAGGCCCGGAACCCGGCTTCGGGTGCGCGCCCGCCTTGCCCGAATTGCCGCGCCCCCCGCCAGGACCCGTGCCAGCGGCGGCCGCTGCTGCCCCAGAGCCGCTGCCGGCCCCAGGACGCGTGCCCGCCTTGCCTGCCGATCGGCCCACGGAGGAGCCCGCAGGCCCTTTTGTGCTCGCCTCTTCCTCTGCCTTTCCACGTCGTTTCCAGAACGCCATGGCCCCATGTTAGCCCACCCTGGAGCCGAAGCCCGCGATCAACCCGCCGGAAGGGCGCGGGCTTTCGCTTGCGGGGGGCGGTGGCCAGCGGGAAACTGTCGGGGCGCCCGCCAGCATCCCCCGGGATCGCGTTAGGGTCCCCTCCGGGATCGCCCCTCTCCTCCTGACCCGACTTCACCGTCGGCCCGTGGGATCGAAGGCGACCTCTGCCAAGTTCATCCGCTCCCCCACCCCAATAGATCGTTCCTCGATGCATATCACCGTCGAACCCGGCGACAACCACGTCGTGCTTCACCTCCGTGGCGAATTCGACACGTATTACTGCCATCTGCTCGACGAGGAGATCGCGGCGATCCAGAAGAACGGGATCCACCTCGCGGTCCTGAATCTGCGGCTGGTCAAGTTCATCAACTCCACTGCCCTCGGAGCCATCATCAAGGCCTCCAAGGCCCTGGGCCGAGAGGGTGGCAAGCTTGTCATCTCCCGGCCTTCTGCCTTCTGTAAGGACATTATCGAAAAGGTCGGCCTCGACCGTGTCGTCCCCGTCGCCGAAAGCGACGAGGCCGCCGTGGCAATGCTCAGCGAGGGCACAGCCCCCGCCAAAGCGAAGGACGCCCCCGCCGAAGAAGACCCCTCGTCGGTCATCTTCAAGCTCGTCGATGCGGAGCGCCTGCGCCACTTCGTGGAGCAAGTCAGCGCCAAGAACCCCCTGCACGGTCACGCCTTCGGCGACAACTGGGCGGGGATTGGGCGCATGTCCGGCCTCGACGGCGAAGGCCTGCGCTTTACC
>CAJXRJ010000397.1 GCA_913058555.1 uncultured bacterium | reverse complement strand
CTACACACTGCATATCGTCGGCAGCGTCAGATGTGTATAAGAGACAGCATCTACGTCGATCCGCCGTTCAACACTGGGATCACGCAGTCGCGCCATCTGACGCGCTCCATCCGGGACAAGGACGGGGACCAGACGGGCTTCCACGGTGAGCGGTACCGGACCGTCCAGGTGGGCTCGCGGTCCTTCGCGGACAGCTTCGACGACTTCATGGCGTTCCTCGAGCCGCGCATCGAGCACGCCCACCGGCTTCTCTCGCCCACCGGCAGCTTCTTCCTGCACCTCGACTACCGCGAGGTCCACTACGCGAAGGTCCTCGTCGACGCGATCTTCGGGCGCCAGAGCTTCATCAACGAGATCATCTGGGCCTACGACTACGGCGGTCGCACGAAGAAGAAATGGCCGCCCAAGCACGACAACATCCTCTGGTACGCCAAGGACCCGAAGGCCTACACCTTCAACTACGAGGACATGGACCGCATCCCGTACATGGCCCCCGGTCTTGTCACCAAGGAAAAGGCCAAGCGCGGCAAGACCCCCACCGACACCTGGTGGCACACCATCGTCAGCCCCAGCGGCGCTGAGAAGACCGGTTACCCCACCCAGAAGCCACTCGGCATCATCGACCGCCTCATCGCCGTGCACACGCGCCCCGGCGATACCGTCCTCGACTTCTTCGCCGGCAGTGGCACGCTTGGGGAGTCCGCCATTCACCATGGCCGCGACGCAGTCCTCGTCGACGCCAACGAAGAGGCCCTCTCTGTCATGTCGTCACGCCTGGCCTTCGCCAGCCCCACATTCCACGGCTGGACGCCCCCGGCCTGAACTGGGCGAGGGTCGCGTGATCGGCCCGAGGTCGTCGACACGACGCCCATACCAGGCCGAGCGCCCCTAGGACGTGACGGGTCCAGCGCAGCGCAGGGTGCGGGGACCGGTGCTACCGGCGCCCCCTTCTTCGGAGACAAGACCTGAGCTAACGGCTTCCGCGAGGGCACGCTCGAAGCGAGAGGTGGGCCAGTCGAGCTCCGCGCGGAGGGTCTCCGCGGGGGCCGGACCGGAGGATTCGGCGCGGGCAGCGAGGAGGCTCGCTTCGAGGGAGCGTGACTGGGAGCGACGGCGCAGGCGCGCGGAGACCACCCCCTCGCTCGGGGCGACGAGGAACGACACGAGGAACACGACGCCCGCAAGGGTCGCCATCGGGCCTGCCGGCGCGATGTCGAGCGCGAAGGCCGTGTAGAAACCCGAGATGGCGGCTGCGATGGCGAAGAGGACCGCCACGGCGAGGAGGACCGGCAGGTTCTTCGTCCAGAGGCTCGCGGCGGCGGGGGGCGCGATCATGAGGGCCACCACCAGGATGGACCCGGCGGTCTCGAAAGCGGCGACGGTGACGAACGAGACCAGCGCCAGCCAAACGGTGTTCATGAGCGCCGGGCGGAAACCGAGGGTGCCGGCCAGGCCCGCGTCGAAGGTGACGAGCTTCATCTCCTTGTAGAAGAGGGCCAGGAACGCGGCCACTGAAAGAAGCGCGATGGACATGGTCCAAAGGGCTTTCGGCCCGAGGTCGCGGCCGAAGGCGTTCACTCGATCGAGGACCGACAGGCTCAGGTTGCCGTCGATGATGCAGTCCGCGTGGAAGTGCACCCCCGAGAGTTCCGCGTTGGCGAGCAGGACGCCGATGCTAAAGAGCGCGGGGAAGACCACGCCCAGGGACGCGTCGCGGTCCACGATGCCGGTGCGGCGGATGGCCTGGACGAGGAGCACCATGGCCAGGCCCATGCCGGCGGCGCCTGCGATGAGCAGCGGCGACGTGCGGCTCCCCGTGATCACATAGGCGATGACAATGCCGGGCAGCACGGAGTGCGCGAGCCCCTCCGAGACGAGCGCCTCGCGCTTGAGCACCAGGAACGTCCCCGTCAGGGCGCAGGCGGCCGCGGTGACAACGGCGATGAGCAACGTCCAGAATTCAATCATCGCACGCCCCCCATGGAATGATCGCCGGCCGCCGCGACCTCGGCCCGGGCCCGGCGCTGGGCGCGGGCCTTCGCGATGACACCGCGACGGGGAGCGAAGAGCACGGACACGATGAAGATGGCGGTCGCGATGAGCACGACCACCGGCCCCGTCGGGACGCGCAACTCGGTGGCGCTTACGAGGGCGCCGGTCAGGCCGCTGAACCCGCCGAACAGCGCCGAGAGGAAAACCATCGTGGAGAGGCGGCTGGTCCATTGGCGCGCCGCGCTCGCGGGGGTCACGAGGAGCGCGATCATGAGCACCACCCCCACCGCCTGCAGGCCGATGACGATGCCGATCACGAGCAGCGCCAGCATGAGCGTGTCGATCCAGCGCGCGCCAAGGCCGAGGCTCCTCGCGAAGCCGGCGTCGAAGGTGTAGAGCTGGAACTCCTTCCAGAAGGCGATCATCGCGGCGATGGACGCCGCGCTCAGGGCCGCAATCATCACGAGGTCGTCGCGGGTCATGGCCGCGGCCATGCCAAAGATGTAGTCGTCGAGGCCGGCGCGGCCGCTGATGGAGGGCTTCCCCCGCTGGACCCAGCGAAGCAGCGCGAGGCCGCCGCCGAAGAAGATGGCCAGCATCACGCCGAGGGACGCGTCCTCTTTGATGCGCGTGCGCTCGCCGATGGTGCGCGCGAGAAGCAGGGCCGCGGTGCCCGCGATCACCGCACCCGGGACGAGCACGAAGAGCGACTTCGAGCCTTCGCCCGTGACGAGCCAGGAGAGAATGAACGCGCCCACGACCCCAAGGAGCGCGGCGTGGGAGATGACGTCGCCGACGAGGGCTTGGCGGCGAAGGTACGCGAAGCACCCAAGCGCCCCGCTGGTCGCGCCGATCAGCGTCGCCCCGGCTGCGACTGTGAACAGCGTCGAGTCGAAGACGAAGAGCGTCTGGGAGGCGAGGGCGAGGGGCGACACCGGAACGACCTAGCGGCCAGCGAACGCCGCGCCGGACACGGTCCCACCGTAGGCCAACTCGATCGCGTCCCGCGTGAAGGTGGTCTCCACGGGACCTGAGGCGACGACCTTGCGCGAGAGGAGGGTCACCTCGTCGAAGTACTCGGGCACGGTGGCGAGGTCGTGGTGCACGACGAGGATGGCCTTGCCGCGGTCGCGTTGGGACTTGAGCAGGCCGACAATGGCGCGCTCCGTCACGGCGTCGACGCCCGCGAAGGGCTCGTCCATCAGGAAGAGGTCGGCGTTTTGCACCAGGGCCCTCGCGAGGAAGACGCGCTGCTGCTGGCCGCCGGAGAGCTCGCCGATTTGGCGCTTCGCGAAGGCCTCCATCTCCACTTGGCCCAGGGCCTCCATGGCGTCCGCGCGCTCGCGCTTGCCTGGCCTCCGGAGCCACCCAAGACGGCCGTAGGTGCCCATGAGCACCACGTCGAGCACGGTGGCCGGGAAATCCCAGTCGACGCTTGTGCGCTGGGGCACGTAGGCGACGCGGGAGGGATCCTCGGACGGATCCTTGCCGAAGATCCGCACGCGGCCGGCGAGGCGCGGGAGCATGCCCAGGGCAGCCTTCAACAGGGTGCTCTTGCCGGCTCCGTTGGGCCCCACGACGGCCATCAGTCGCGACGGGTAGAGCGTCAAGCTCGCGTCCCAAAGCACGGGGGCGGCGTCGTAAGACACCGTCACTCCCACCATCTCAAGCGCTGGAGTCGCGCTCGCGATGCCGCTCTTGAGGCCGGTGCTTGAGGCTTGGGAGATCATTACTTGCCGCCGAGGCTCGTCACGATCAAGTCGACGTTGGTGCGGAACGCCCCAAGGAAGGTGTCGAACGGCGGGTCTTCCCCTAGATCGTCGGAATACAGCGGCTGGGAAGCAACACGCGTCTGCCATCCCAGGGCAGCGCAGTTCTCTTCGAGGGACTGGGTGATCTTCGGGTCGGTGATGGACTCGAGAAAGATCACGGGCACCTTGCGCTCGGCGCAGATCGCGGCGACCTCCTGCATGGTGCGGATGTCCGCCTCAGGGTCGTTGCCAACGCCCAAAACGGCGTGGGTCTCCATGCCGTAGGCCTTGGCGAAGTAGTTGAACGCATCGTGACCGCTGATGAGGACGCGGCGGCCCTCGGGCAGGGTCGCAATGCGCTCTGCGGCCCACTGGTCGGCCTCGGCGATCTCGGCGGCGTAGGCGGCGGTGTTCTCGGCGATCAGCTCGGCGTTCTCGGGGAAGAGCCCCTGGAGGTGCTCGCCCAGGGCCCGGACGCAAGTGCCCCAGCCTTCGAGGTGGTTCCAGATGTGCGGGTCGTGGGGTGCACCGGGGTCGACCTCGCCGTCATCCACCCAGTCGAGGATGCGTTCCTTCGGGAAGGCGCCTGCCATGGCCCAGGCCTTGGGAGCCATGTTCGGTCCCTCCAGCAGCTCGCCGAGCTGGGCCTCGAGGTGGAAGCCGTTGTAGATGATGCCCTTCGCCCCCTCGAGGGCGATGACGTCCCTGGAGGTGGCTCCGTAGCTGTGGGGATCGACCCCTGGCCCGCAAAGAAGGTGCATTTCGACGGGGACGCCATCCGTAATCCGCTGGAGCGCATCGTGGATGTGGCCCGTTGTCGCAACGAGGACCGGAATGCCGGACGTGGAGCCTATTCGGCTGCACGACACGGCGAGGAGAGCCACGGCGGCGGTGAGGAACTGGCGGCGTCTGGGGAGACGCTTATTGAGATTGAGTCTCATGGGCGGGCGTAGGGTATCCGCGGTATCGACCACTAAGGGGTTCCCCCGCCCAGAAATCCCCGCGAACCCGGTCATCGGCCCGGGTCGGGAGCCGGGAATGGAACCCGAAGCCCAGCCAGCCGAAGCGCCTCTTAAATACCGAAGGCCCCCGCGCTGCGCGCAGGGGCCTTCGTTGAAATCGGTCAGGTGGGCTGTACGGGGAATCGTGGTGAAGGAAGCCGCTCGCCTCCGGGCCGACATGTTGGAGATCGGTGTCCCGGAGGGCCGTTTTGGAGGCACGCACACGGTTTCCCCCAGGGTGACTCGAATCCGGGCACCGAAGTGTCTCGGACAGAGCTACCTTCCCCCGATGCAGATCGAAAAGCCCGTGGTGATCGGCCGCTTCCAGCGCCGCTACAAGCGCTTCCTGACCGACGTCGAGCTCGAGGGCGGCGAGGTCCTCGTGGCCCACTGTCCCAACACGGGATCCATGAAAGGCTGCCTCGAGGAGGGCGCCCGCGTGGCCCTGCGCGACAGCGAGGACCCCAAGCGCAAGCTGCGCCACACCTTCCAGACCATCGAGGTCGACGGCACCTGGGTCAACGTCGACACGGGCCTGCCGAACGCCCTCGCCTACGAAGCCGTCGAGATGGGCCTCATCCCCGACCTCGAGGGCTACGACAAGCTGCGGCGCGAGGTGAAGTACGGCACCGGGAGCCGCATCGACCTGCTCCTCGAAAAGGAGACCGGCGAACGGGCCTACGTCGAGGTCAAGAACACCACTCTCGCCGAGGGCACCCTGGCGAGATTCCCCGACGCCGTCACCACCCGCGGCAAAAAGCACCTCGAAGAGCTCGAGAAGGTCGTCGCCGAAGGCCACCGCGGCGTGATGCTCTTCTGCGTCTCCCGCGAAGACGTCGAGGCCTTCTCCCCCGCCGACGACATCGACCCGGACTACAGCCAAACGCTCCGCCGCGTCGCGAAGAACGGCGTCGAGCTCCTGGCCTACGCCACGAAGGTCACCCCCACGTCGTTCGAGCTGGCCCACCGACTCGAGATCCGCCTGTAAGGAGCGGAACCGCTCACTTTCATATCAGAAACAGAGGCGAAGTGCCTGACGAGCGAGAGCCAGGTTTGACCTGACCATGAAGAGGGCCGGAGCACCGCCCCTCTTCATGGTCAGGTCAAACCTGGCTCCCGCTCGTCAGACCCGTGCTTCCACTCAACGGGAGTACGCGATGCCGATCGGAACTTCGTGGGCTCCCATGTCGACACGCAAGGCACTGCGGCGACGGTTCCCAAGGAAGTCAACGGCGTGACGATAGCCGCGCATGCCCGGCACTCCGGCATTGACGCACGGCGAGACATACCCGCGCAGGCGCCAGCCGTCCGCACGGAACCTTGGGTTGGCATCCATGATGTTGGTGCCTGCGTGACCGCCTTCTACGAGGGAAAACGCGACAGTCGAATTCCACGCATCGAGCTGCTCCGCACCGGCCTGTTGGCTCGTGTTGCCCCAGAAGATCGAGTTGGTGATCTGAGACGTCTGCAGGTATGCGCTGCCCGCGCCCCAGGTCGCGTGATTGTCCGTGACCGTCACGTGGTCGAGGACCACGGTTCCGAAGGAGAAGAGAGCCCCCCCCTGAGTCGACGAGTTCCCGATGAACACCGAGTTGTCGACATGTAGTTCCCCGAGACCCCATTGAAAGAGCGCGCCACCCTCTGCATCGGAGTGGTTGTTCCGGAACATGCACTGGGTCACCCGCGGCATGCCCGCGCTCGAGCTGCATAGGGCGCCGCCCCAGCACGAGCAGTTGTTGCCCTCAAGAGTGCAGCCTCGAATCGTCGGGCTTCCCGAACGAATCAGGATCCCTCCGGCGTTGAACTGATCCTGGACTGCGCCCGGAAGTGTCTCGCCTCCGGTGATGGTAAATCCCTCGATGACCGTTGCGCGGGTGTTCGCGCCGTCTAGGTAGAACGCGCGATGCGTCTCTGTTTCGAGACCTTGGCTATCGATGATGCAATTGGCCGGGCCATTCGCGCTGCGAACCACGATGTCGTAGCCCGGAATGACCACGTCACGGTTGCCCTTACCGGTCCAGATTCCGTTGGCGACGATGACGGTGTCACCGGCCTGGGCCATGTCGACGCCCGCTTGGATGGTGTTGGCATCCAAGGGGACGTGGATGACATCGGCGCTGGCCGGGGCGGCGACCGCTACGGCCAAGAGTGCGAGAGACGCTTGCAGAGCTATTTTCATGGGACTCTTCCTATTGGGGGGGGCGTCCACCTCGGAATGAGGCGGGACTCAACGTGACCAGTGCCCCCGGGGCAAGGGTGTCACCGCGCAGCCTTTGGTTTTTGAGGGATTCTAAATCTCCGGGAATCGGTGACACAGTGAGGCCCCGGCGACACTTGTTCGTATGCGGGCCGGCTCCGGAGGCCCCGCGCTCGCCCCAGCTCCCCTTGCCTC
>CAJXRJ010000396.1 GCA_913058555.1 uncultured bacterium | reverse complement strand
AGATCAAAGGTGAAAAAACGATCCTGGCACCGTACTTCTTTCCGCGCTATCGACCGACGAAACCCGGGTCCTTTCGCCATTCGTTCCACACATTCAGAAGCCGCGTGTGGACTTCGGGGTGCTTCGTCGCGAGGTCACTCGCTTCAATCCGATCGACCTCCAAATCGTAGAGCCGCCACGGATCTTTCCCCTGCTGCACCAGCTTCCAACGACCGTCCCGCACGGCGCGGCCCTTGCTCCATTGGTAGAAGAGCGGCCGAGGCCGGACGAAAGGCTCGTTCCGTAGCAGTGGACCAAGGCTCGTCCCCGCCACCATAGGCACGGGCCCGCCCACCTTCCAGGAGGCCGGGACCCGCGCACCGGCGAGGTCCACGAGGGTTGGCATGACATCCACCAAGTGCCCCGGCGCGCGCACAAGTCGGCCGTCGCCCACGATCCCGCCTGGCCAATGGGCGACAAGCGGCGTGCGGATGCCTCCCTCGAGGCTGTGGTTCTTGAACTTGCGGAAAGGCGTATTGCAAACGTTCGCCCAGCGGCGCTGGAGCGACGACCAGCGGTCGATGGCACCGATAGGGCCGGCTCCGATCTGGACATTCTCGGCAGACGCGCCGTTGTCCGACGCGAACAAGATCAGCGTCGATTCCAGCCGGCCCTGCCTCTCAAGTCGGTCGACCATGCGCCCAACGTTCGTGTCCAGGCGCGTGATCATCGCTGCATACACCTGCATGCGTCGCGCCTGATCGACGCGTTCGGCCTCGGGCAGGGTGTCCCACGGGCCATGCTCCGGCTCGCTCGAGGCCAGTGGCGCTTCAAAGAGCCCGAGCGAACGCTGTTTCTCGAGCCGCGCCGTCCGAATCGCCGCATAGCCGGCGCTGTACACCCCGGCGTGCCGAGCGATCTCTTCCTGCGGCGCCTGAAGTGGATCGTGGGGAGCGTTGTAGGCGACGTACACAAAGAACGGGTCCTCGGACTCGGCCGTTTCGTCGAGGTAGCCCAGGGCCGCATCGGTGAAGGCATCCGTCGTGTAGAAGTCTAGGTCCTCAGGCGTGAACGGCCGTAGCGTCACGTCGTCCATGCACCACGCACGGTTCGCGCGCTTCTGCGCTGGTGCCGCCTCGTCGTCGCGGCGCATGCCTGGGTTGAAGTAGTTGCACGCCCCATCGCGCAAACCGAAGTAGCGCTCGAATCCGAGCGTCGTCGGGTTCTGGGTGCCGTGGTGCTTGCC
Source organism: uncultured bacterium (assembly GCA_913058555.1). Classification (GTDB taxonomy): domain Bacteria; phylum Planctomycetota; class UBA1135; order UBA1135; genus Saltatorellus. The sequence goes on along the minus strand of CAJXRJ010000396.1, from coordinate 5,912 downwards.
CGCCATGAAGGTGCGGTAGCCTGCCTGCTGGAGCACCTGCGCCACCGTCAGCGCACCTTCGATGGCCACCGGCTGCTTGTCCATCCCGACAGCGTGTGCGTAGGCCCCGGTCAAGAGGCTTGCCCGCGACGGAGAACACTTCGATGTGTTCGTGAACTGCGTGAACCGCACACCTCGCGCCGCCAGGCGATCGATGTTCGGGGTCGGGATCTCGCTGCCATAGCACCCGAGATCGCTGAATCCCATGTCATCCGCAAGCACGAGGAGAATGTTCGGCCGTGGACTGTCCGCCCGCGCGACCGGCGCCGTGTCGAACTCAGCGATCACGGGGTAGTGATCCGACGCGGTATCCAGGACACCTCCGCGAGGCAAGCGGACCCCACTGCACCGCGGGGCATTGCGTGGATCGCACAGGATGTAGTCGATTCGTTCGAGGAAGCCCTCTTGGGCGTCCGCCGTCTTCGACTTGGGCAGCACGCGCGAGGGGAAAGTCCCCTCGAAGTTCGTCTCATCTCCCGCGTGAACCACCGTCAGATCCACAACCCCCGTCCCCAGGATGTTCGCCATCGTCTCATGGTCGAAGCCCGGCCCGCGACGGTTGCCTGCGTTCCCCTCCGCACGCTGGGCGAGGAGCGGCCCCTGCTCGGCCAAACGACTCCGATCGTGGGCGCTGTGGGCGTTGAAGTCTCCGAGCACGACGAGCGCACGGCCTTGATGCATCAGATCAGCGACCTTCGCGGCGATGATCCGGGACTCCCGCAGCCGGAACTCCCAGGAACCGGGATGCAGATGCACGACGAGGTAGTCCACCCCCGCCACCCTCGCGTGCAGGTAGCCGTGGTGTAGCCCCTCTGTCCTACGCTCGACGACCTCGATCGGCTCGCGCGCACTCAGGCCGACCGCGTACCCCGACGGCTTGGACTTGGCGACATGACTGTGCCCCCAGCGCTGGGCCCATTCCCCGAGCTCCGCTTCGTCGATCCCAACAAGCTCCTGCAGGGCGACAACATCCGCGTCCTGTTCGGCGATCCACTTCGCCCCCTCTTCAAGCGTCCGCCCACCCGCAAAACCGTTCCAGACGTTCCAACAAAGAACACGAAGCCCGGTGTCGGAGGTGTCTTGGCCAAAAGCGAGCGCGGACAGAAGCAGCGTGAGGATCGGAATTCGCATGGGAACTGGAGTGTACGTCCCCACGATTCGCCGGCGCGCCAGCCGTAGGGGATCCAGCCCAAGGGATTCCAGCGTGACGACGCCAGTCCCAGCCCCCGCCGCGACGGATCCGCGGCGGCTGGAGCCGTGGGACCGTTGGGCCGAGCGGCGGCCAGCCCGGTCGCCACGGGAAGGGCTTCGACGGTCGGGCTCGGCCTCTGACCGGTTCTGCCCGGGCTAGAACGATCTGGATCTGAGCGCCATCGAACGGTGCCCGGGCGCCATCGAACACCTTTCGCGCACAAAGTGTACGGTGGAGGCCGGAGCCGAAGAGACTTCTGCTTCGGCTCCAAAACCTCCTGTCAGCAACCCAAAGCCGCCTCCTGATGAATCGGCAACGGCATCGCGGTACGGTCCTCTCCAGAACTAATGCGATAGGGCTCGCTGACTGGCGGTACCTACCGGCTCGGTGGGGACTGGTTGACTCAGATTACATGAGTCCAACGCGCACCGCGGAATCAGGGCGAACGACAACTCGTAGGAGAGACCCCTTGCGACTTGGCCCCTCACTTTGGGTTCGCCCTTTCCCTAGCCGTTCCGGCACGGTGGCTTGGGGCGGATTCTCCCCGTGCAGGGCCCCGACTGACCACGCCAGGCAAAGGGCACGCCCCCACCGACACTTACGGGGATGCGTGCCCATTCTTCGAAGTCACCTTGGAACTCTTGTTACTCCTGAGGTCTTTAGGCGTCTCCCAATCATTGGGGCGACGACTGATCCGGCGCCCCTATCGCAACACGATCCCCGCAGCAATAGCGCTGGACTCGCGAAGGGCCCGTCGAGAGCGCAACACCGCCCACTTCCGGAGTCCAGGCAGACACGGCATGCGACGATTGCGTTTGGACGGGCTCAAGCAACTTGGGGGCCGCGCAGTGGGCGTGCACGCTATGGCCGAAAAGCAACATGTCGTGGGGGTAGGGGTTCCAGCAATTTTCCTGGAAGGCCGGCTCTCGATGCGCGTCGGCTCGACTGACCTGGACGCGCTAGGAAGTACTCCGTGGCGTGGCTGCCCTCGACCCGCCGGCGGATCATGGTCTGGTGACGGAGCTGGCGCCAATGGCGGCGGCGTATGATCTAAAGCAAGAGGCGGGGGGGGGTGACGCGAGCTGCGTCCCACCGCCGGCCCGTCGCACGAACCGATCAGCCCCGCGTCCTCTTGCGGCGCACGTCGGGCGCCAGGGCCCCTAAGACCATGACTTCAGGACCTCCCCCCCACCAACGACGTCCGTTCGCCGTTCAGCTGGTCCTTGCGGGTGGTCTGGCTGCCTGCGCCGCGACGGGTGTGCAGCGCTCCCAGGGCGACGTATCGGCCCACGCTGCGCCCAAGCGCCCGCACATCGTGCTCGTGCTCGCCGACGACATGGGATACACGGACATTGGATGCTACGGCTCCGAGATCCGCACGCCGACCCTGGACCGCCTCGCCGCGAACGGCGTGCGCATGACGCAGTTCCACAACGCAGCGCGGTGCTGTCCGACACGGGCCTCCCTCCTGACCGGCCTCTATCCGCACCAGGCCGGGATTGGCCTCATGACCTCGGACCGTGGCCATGACGCCTATCGTGGCGTGCTCTCGGCCGACACCGTGACGCTCGCAGAGGCCCTGGGCGATGCGGGATACTCGACCTACATGGCGGGCAAGTGGCACGTCACGAACCAGATACGACCGGGTGGCTCCAAGGAAAGCTGGCCCCTGGGCCGGGGCTTCGATCGCTTCTACGGGACCATCACCGGCGCTGGGAGCTTCTGGGATCCAGCGACCCTGTGCCGTGGGGACACCTTCATCACGCCCGAGAACGACGCGGCGTACTCGCCAGAGACGTTTTACTACACCGACGCCATCTCCGACGAAGGGGCGCGCTTCGTGCGCGAGCACCTCGACGGCAGCGACGACCCCCTCTTCTTGTACGTCGCCTACACCAGCGCCCACTGGCCGATGCACGCGCCCGAGGATGGCGTGGCGCGCTACGCCGGTGTGTACGAAGGCGGCTACGGGCCCATCCGCCAGAAACGACTGGAGCGGGCCCGGGAGCTGGGGGTGCTGAACCCGGCCTGGGAAATGTCACCGCAGCGGGCACCTTGGTCAGAGAACGAACACCAGGCCTGGGACGATCGCAACATGCAGGTCTACGCGGCCATGGTCGAGCGCATGGACGCCGGCATTGGTCGAGTCATGGCCGAGCTCGAACGCGCCGGCGAGCTCGACAATACGCTCTTCGTGTACCTACAGGACAACGGCGGCTGCGCGGAGGGCTACGGCCGCCGGTCCAACGAGAGTGAGCGGCCGGTCGAGCCCCTTGCACCGCTCGGCGTCAACGGGCTGCAGACCAAGATCTGGCCGCCCATGCAGACCCGAGACGGTCGCTGGGTTCGCACGGGTCCCAACGTCATGGCAGGACCCGAAGACACGTTCGTGGCCTATGGCGCCGGATGGGCCAACGTGTCCAACACGCCGTTCCGTGGGTACAAGCACGATGGCTACGAAGGCGGGACCGCGACCCCTTTCATCGTCCACTGGCCCGCGGGCCTTGGAGGCGAGACAAGGGGGTCGATCACCGAAGAGCCTGCACATTTGATCGACGTCATGCCCACGTTCCTTTCGGCGGCGGCGTCGGACTATCCCGGGGAGCGCGGCGGCATCGCGATCCAGCCTGCCGAGGGCATCGACCTGCTGCCCATTCTCCGTGGGGCTCCCGTCCATGACGATCGGGCCTTCGGCCTGGAGCACCACGGCAACCAGGCGCTGCGGCGCGGGCGCTGGAAGATCGTCTCGCCGTACCGCAAGGACGCGGAGCGCCAGTGGGAGCTCTACGACCTGGCGTCGGATCGGACCGAGCTCCATGACCTGGCCAGCGAGCAACCGAAGCGCCTCCGGGAGATGATCGCCGACTGGGATCGGTGGGCGACGCGCGTCGGCGTCATCCCCTGGCCGATGAAGTGACTGGGGTGCTTCAAGTCCCTCCCCAACCGATCCGCAGCTCCGGCTCACTCATCCCGCCCCATCCAGGGCCCGCGCGTGACTACGCGATGTTGAGCAGCTGGTGGTTGGGGTTCTGGTGGGCTGCCAGTCGCTTGTCGAGCTCGCTCTTGAAGAGGATGACGAGACGGCCCCGGGAGTCGCGGGCTTGGAGCGAGTTGATCGGGGCTTTGAACGTGTCTTCGTTCGCATTGATCCAAGCGCTGCACTCGTAGGGCAAGGGCGTCAGGCGTGTCTCCACGCCATACTCGTCCTCGAGGCGGTACTGGAGCGACTCGAACTGGAGCGCCCCCACCGCGCCGATCATGGCGTCCTTCGGCCCGGTCTCAGGCCAGACCTGCTGGACCGCGCCCTCCGCGATCAGGTTCTTCATGCCCTTGTCGAAGCGCTTTCGATCCGAGATGACCTTCGGCGCGATGCGCGCGAAGATCTCGGGCTGGAAGAGCGGCAGCGGCTTGTGCTTGAAGCCGCCGTTGAGCGAGATCGTGTCACCGATCTGGTACAGGTCCTTTCCAACGAGCCCAACGATGTCACCGGCGAACGCCTCATCGATCGTGTGGCGCTCCTTCGCAACGATGCTCTGCGGGCGAGCGAGGCGGACCTTCTTGCCGAGGCGGCCGTGATTGACCTGCATGTCGGGCGTGTAGCTCCCCGAGCAGATGCGCATAAAGGACACGCAGTCCCGGTGTCGACGATCCATGTTGGCCTGGATCTTGAAGATGAACGCGCTGAAGGGCTCCTCGGCGCCGAGCTCCACCTCGGTCCCGTCGTCGGAGTCCACGAGGCGCCCTGAGGGGCTGGGTGCCAGCTCGACGAAGGCGTCGAAGAACGGCTCGAGGCCGAAGTTCGTCAACGCGGAGCCGAAGAAGGTGGGGGTCACCTCGCCCGCGAGGAAACGGTCCATATCCAGCTCGTTGCCCGCGACGTCGAGGAGCTCGAGCTCGTCGCGGACGTTGGCGGCGAGCTCGGCGCCCAGCCGCTCGTCCGCCAGGGGCGAGTCCATCGGAATGCGCTCGAGCTCGGAGCGCCGCGAGCCGCCCGCCGCGGTCTTCTCGAACAGCTGAAGCTCGTTCGTACGCCGGTCGACGACCCCGCGGAAATCGCGCCCGGAGCCAATGGGCCAGTTGATCGCCGATGCCTGGATGCCCAGGGCCTCCTCGACCTCGGTCATGAGATCGAGCGGATCGCGCCCATTCAGGTCGAGCTTGTTGACGAAGGTCAGGATCGGGATCCCACGTAGTCGGCAGACCTCGAACAGCTTACGCGTCTGTGCCTCGACGCCCTTGCCCGCGTCGAGGACCATGATCGCGGAATCGGCGGCGGTCAGGGTCCGGAATGTGTCCTCGCTGAAGTCCTCGTGACCGGGGGTGTCGAGCACGTTGATCACGTGGTCCCGGTACTGGAACTGCATCGCGGACGACGTGATCGAGATGCCCCGCGCCTGCTCCATGCCCATCCAGTCCGACGTGGCGAGCTTGCCCTTGCGGTTCTTGACGAGGCCAGCGGTCTGCAGGACGCCTGAGTAGAGCAGGAGCTTCTCCGTCAGGGTGGTCTTGCCCGCGTCGGGGTGCGAGATGATCGCGAAGGTGCGACGGCGAGCGATCTCGCGGGTAAGGCGGGGGTCAGACATAGGCGGGGAGTGTACGGCCCGATCGCCGCCCCTGCCCTCGCACCTCCCCCATTCAGGACCGAGTCGCCCTGGACCTGTCTCTTATACACATCTCCGAG
>CAJXRJ010000395.1 GCA_913058555.1 uncultured bacterium | reverse complement strand
TACACACTGCATATCGTCGGCAGCGTCAGATGTGTATAAGAGACAGCTCTTAGCGCACCGTCGGCCGTTGAATGAAGGGGGGGTGCTCACACCGGTGAGCACCCCCCCTTTGCGTTGGTCATCGCACCGTTTGGCTGCTGACTGCTCCCAAAGGGCCGTTCAAAGTCCCTTCTAAGCGCCAGGCGTGCGCTGAGCTCCGCTGGGATGGGCTTCCGCTTGCAAAAGAAGGGGCGCCACCACGGCGCCGCTGGAAGGCGACGACGCGGAGACGTCCCAAGACTCATCAGCTGCCTAGCAAGTCTCAGCCGTGCAAGACGGCCTAGCTTGCGGCCCAGCCAGCCGCCTTCTCCCGATTACTGGAAGAGAATCTCGCAACCCTCTGAGAAGTTGGTCGTCGGGCCGCTCGGGGACGAATCGCGGTACCAGCCCTGGAAGTTCCAGGTCTCGCCAGCGTTGACCGCGACGAAGCCGGTGGGCTGGGGAGTCTGCGCGAGGTCGATCGGCAGCGCGATCATGCCCTGGGGACCACCGTTCATGATCTGTCCAGGCCCGACGTAGCGGCCAATGGAACCACTGAGACACAGGTTGCCGGAGGATCCGCCAGGCATCACAACGAAACCCTGCATCTGGCTGACGATGAAGAACCCGAAGGAGTTCGACGGCATGTTGTTCATGCGCAGTTCGACGTTGTTCTGCGACACAACGGCGCTTCCCACGGCGAGGATCTCAGCAATCGATCCCGTCGTGTTGGCCACGGCCGTGCAGTAGTTCGTGCCGATGGTGAAGCCGTTGCTCGACGTGACGCAAAGGTTGTCGTAGTAGACGAACCCACCACCGAAGGTGAGGGGCGCGCTGATCGTCATGGTCGGACGCGTCGCGCAGGAAGTCACAGGCCAGAGCATCGTCTCGAAGAAGATGCCGTTGACGAAGAGGCTATAGCCCGTCGAGTCGTCCACTTCGTAGCGGATCGCGACCGGACCGGTCGGAACAGTCATCGTGGGGCCATAGATGCTCGCCACGGTGCCGCCGGAGATGCTTACCTGCGAAGCAACGCCAGCGCTGCAGTCCAGGGAGAAGTTCCCGGTGGCGCTGCCGGAGCTGGCGTCGATCTCGACATCAATGCTGTAACTCCCGGTAGCGGAAACGGGAAGAGCACGGGACGCCGTGCTGACTCCACCGAACCCTGCCGTGTTGATCGTCGCGGCGCGGGAGCCCCCGTTGTTGAACTGGATCGTAGGGACGTTGGCGAAGCCCGAAGTCCAGCCTGCGACCGAGGTGATGGGCGCCAGAAGCGGGGCCGTGTCGAAGTTGTCGTCGACAAGGTCGCACTGCTGCGCAAACGCAGAGTTGGCTACGGTCAGACCGAGAATCGTAAAGAGAGCTGTCGTTTTCATATCTAGTGTTGGGAAGAAGGTCACGCAGGCAGAATGGGCCTGCTTGCCGCAGGTCGTTGCTGGAGCCAAATGAGGCGAAGCCAGCAGCTGGCCGTTGCGGTATTCGTGAGTCTCCTCCCGCCTGTTCTCGTTGCACCTTCTTCGAGAACCCACTGATCGCGCGGCGCGAATCTCCGGGGCTCAGGAGATGGTGACTTGAGCATCTCCTCGTCTGTTCGGCAGAAGGGCGTCGAGCCACAGGACCCGGGACCCGGGACCCGGGACAACACACGGGCGATGGCAAGGCGGCGCGCAGCCAAGCGAAAAGAAGAAGCCTCTGCCCAAGCGGCGATCGCCGCTCGGCTAAACAACTCAGCGCCTACCGCCGAGCCGATCGACCTGGCACCCCGATCAATCCTCCCGCCCCGGGTCACGGCTGAACCGACCGGATCCCCCTGAGGCGGTAGCCGGGAGTGCCCGCCACATGTTGACGTTCTACAGACGCCACAAGAGAAGGTTCTCGTGCTCCGGCACCGCGCCGATCTACGGAGTTGCCTCAACGGACCCCACAACTGCAGCGCCAGGCGTGGCACCCGGCGCTGCATGAACGAGCTGACGAAGCACTGCTTCGCTAGCTCTCTCCCGCGCCAGACTCCTCAGATCAAGAGGCGCCTGCCGCGGGGCCAGGACCTACTGGAACTGGATCTCGAGACCCTCGGTCCAGTTGGTCACGATGCCGCCAGCAGCGGGCACGAAGTCACGGTAGTAGCCCTGGAAGTTCCAGGTCTCACCGGCACCGATGGCCACGAATCCGCCGGGCTGCGGCGTGCTCGCAAGGTCGATGGCCAGCGTGATGACCCCTTGGCTTCCAGAAGTCTGCGCCTGGCCTGGACCGACGTAGCGGCCAATGGGCGCACCACCGATACAAAGGTTGCCCTGCGAACCACCTGGGTTGGCAGCAAAGCCCTGCCCCTGGCTCACCATGAAGTAGCCATAGCTGTTCGCAGGGAGGTTCTCCATGCGAAGGACAACGGCATTGGCGGACACCGCTTCGGAACCAGCGGCACTGATCGCAGCCGGCACGCCCGTGGAGTTCGCGTTCACAGCGCAGTAGGCCTGGCCAATGCTCTGCCCCATGCAGAAGTTGTCCACATAGATCGTCCCAGGGGGCGGCGGCGATGGCAGCGTACCCACCGTGGGATCTGACATGAAGGGCAGCGTTCCGACGGTTGGATCCCCCGCTGACGCCGAAGCGCCCACGGGCCACGGCTCGTTAATGAGCAGCGCCACGCCGTTCACGAACAAGCTGTAGGAAACGCCAACATTGACCTGGTACTCAAGCCCGATGACCTGCCCAACCGGAAGGAAAGCCTGCGCCGCTTGCGCGTTGCTCGACACCGCATAGTCAGCGGGGTATCCGGTTTGCGATCCGATGATCAAGCTAGAGAACGCGAGGCCTCCCTGGGTACGCATCTTGAACGACGCGAGCGCATCCGTTGTCTTGATGTCAAAGGAAAGGCGAAAGTGGTTCGTCGCCGTCGCCGGTAGCGTGCGAGATGCGGAGCCAGAGCTGATCGCGCTCATCAGCACCGCTTGCCCGTCGATCGGGCCCGGGCCAATCATCGCCCCGGGGCCGCCGACCTCGTTCCAGCCTGGGGACGAGGTCACCGGAAGGGTGCCGACGGTGGCGGAAAAGTCGTCGAGGATAAGATCGCACTGCTGTGCGGACGAAAGGCCAGCGGTCCCCAAAGTGAGGGCCGCTGCCAAGAAGATTCTAGACATCAGATAAAAGAGAAGTGACTCGCGAACCGCCCTCGTCAGGGTTCCCCGTCAAGGGCGTTCGCACGGCGCGGGCCAGGCGCCTTCAGCGGGATGCAAAAGGCAAGTCACCTGTCCACGCTTCAGTCAGGAGTCCTGCGCGGCGCCTCGAGCGTTGCTCTATTCACGTGGAAGCGTGCGTGAGGTGGCTTGTCCATCACGGCCCTTTGCTCGCGCCGATGCCCACGACCTCGACGGCCTGTCGGATCCACTGCCATCCGCCCGAGAACGCACCCTTTCGCCGATCAGAAGAAGCAACTACCTGAACCGACCTGGCTGGATCGGCCCGTCAATGGAACAGCGCGGCCTTGCACGAAGAACGGCGGCACTGGGCAACATCCGACTTGGACGCTTGCCCGTACTGGCCGAGGTCCAGCCTCCCCATGCGTAGCAACGCAAGGTGGTCGGTGTCGCCAGAACGTTGGATGCGAGTGGCACCCTGACCATGGATGGAACAGCGTCATTCGATCCACTGCAGAAAGGAAAGCGCGCCGCGACCTCGTAGTGAGATCCCGGCGTGCTAATGGGCTCCAAGCTCGGGCTCAGACGGGCTCCATCACTGGAACGTGATCTCGAGACCTTGGGTGAAGTTGGTCGTGGGACCGATCGGACTCATGTCACGGTACCAGGCCTGGAAGTTCCAGGTCTGGCCAGACTGAATGGACACGAAGCCTGTCGGCGTGGGAGTGTTAGTGAGGTCGATCGCAAGGGCAGCAGTACCGGCAGCGCCGGTTTGCTGGATCTGCCCGGGACCCACGTAACGACCAACCTGACCGCCAACGCAGAGGTTGCCGCTCGAGCCACCCGGGTTGTTGGTTTGCGCCTGCATCGGGCTCACGATGAAGAGGCAGAAACTGTTCGGTAGAATGCCCGAGGCATTGAGCGTGACGTTGTTGGAAGCAGCCACGACGGATCCAGTGGCGCTGATCAGGGCGACGCTTCCCAGGGAGTTCGGGTTGGCCATGCAGTACAAGGTTCCAAGCGTCGGGGGTGCCAGTACAGCGGTGGTGACGTTATCTACGGTCATCACGACACCGTCCTCCCCCTTCCCGGGGTTCCCGGACCACTCGAACCTATTGGCCTCGGGGCAGTTGGCCCCATTCCAGCCGTACGAGGCAAGCTGGACGCCAGCGTAGGTGACAACCACTTGGCCGCCGCTTGTACCCGTGACCTGGACTGCGGCGCAGTTCACCAGGGGCTGGACCAGACTCGACTGGCCAATCACCTGCACTTGGCCAGCAGCGGTGTCGAACTGCATCGTGACGAGGGGGGCACCAGCGGAGCAGTAGATGACGAAGTACGCCAATTCGGTCCCGGAAACGGTGATGTCGTAGTTCAAGTCGAACGCGGTCCGCTCGGCAGTCGGCATGTCGCGCCACATGAACTCAGCGCTTGTGCTTTGCCTCGAGTCGAGTTCAGCCCACTGGAAACCCACGCCGCAATCTCCATTTTGAGCCGTGCAGCCGGAGGACGCGGTCCAGCAAGGCAGAGAGTTGATCGGATCCGGGGTGGAGATGGCCGGAGCCTCAAAGGGCTGGTTGACGGACTGCGTCAGGTCACAGGTCTGCGCCGCTGCTGCAGAAGTCGTGAGACACAGAGCGAGGAACTGGATTGGCGAGACTTTCATTCTTGTAGGACGGGATTTGAAGGAATGTTGAACGAGGCGCCGGCGGAGACTCTCAAAGAGAATCAGCCACTTTTCGGGCTGACTGATTCGGCGCTTCTCAAGAAACACGGGTGCTCACGCATGAAGGCAATCGATCCGTGCCGATGGGTTCAGCCTGTCTCGAAGTACTCCTCTCTTTCCCTGCGTCCTTCCTTGCCATGAAGGCGCCAGCAAGCGGCTGCTTTGGTACGCAATCGGAGGGCAGCCACGCTCCGGCGCCTTCACCTCGGAGCCTGAGATAACGCAGCGCGCCCAGTCGCCGCCTACACCCAAGCGAACGACCTAGCTTCCGTCCGAGACTCACTGAAGCCGCCCTCGAAGCAGCGGCACTCGTGCTCAACGAACGGTCGATGCCATCGGAACGGTATGCAGAGCTGTCACTGTCGCTCAAGGAACTCGATGGTCGACGACCGGCGGAGGGGCGTTCTTGAGGAAGGCCAAGAGTGCGCATCCAAGACCCCAGCGCACCCCTCGGATGGCATGGCCCTCCGGCCATCTTTCATCCATTGAAACAGCCGCCCGATCGGGCCAGAGCCTGAGCTCTGGCCGACCGGGCGGCTGCCATTGCCGCTCAACTCGAAGACGCCTTCGAGCGAGCTACTCCATCACTGCCAGGTCACCGATGCGGCACCGGTGAAGTTGTAGCCCGCGCCGACTTGTTCGCGGTGCCAGGCTGAGAAGTAAGAGGTGAGGCCGGAAAGGGCGGCGTAGGAATTGCTGGAGGTTGGGATGGACGCGAGATTCCATTCGCCGGCGTTGGTGTCCAAGATGAAGACTCCGTTCGGGCCGGAGTTCTTCATCTGGTTCGCGCCGTTGAAGCGGCCGAGGCCGCCCAAGGTTGAGGGGTCGATGCAGACGTAGCCGTTGCCGGAGTTGATCGCGCCGGGGGCCGCCGGTGCGAGGCCGGCGATGAAGAGGCCCATCTGGTTGGTGGGCAGGCCCGAGGCCCTGAGGATCGCGTTGTTGGCGGTGGTGCTGGCACTACCGACGACGTCGAGGACCCCCGGGGCCCCCGTGTTGTTGCTTGCGCCCACGCAGCTCGACTGGCTGATCGTGCCGAGGGCCGAGACGCCGCTGTCTGACATCTCGAGGAAGAAGCCGCTGTAGGGCGTTCCGCCGGGTCCCGAGCAGGCCGGGCCGTTGACGTATCCACCGAAGAAGTAGCAGGCGGAGCCGGCCCCAAGGCCGCCGACGCTGAAGGTGTCTTCGACCCAGTAGAAGTCGACGTTCTGATAGCCGGTCCCAACTCCGCCGCCGCAGGCGCCCACTTCACCGTAGTAGGTGTTCGAGCCCGTCGGAGGAGCCCCGGCCGCGAAGCCCGTGTCGGTATCTGCCGGATCGCCGGCGATGAAGACACCAGCGTCCTGCGTTCCCGTGCCGCTATATTCGAATCCGATTCCGAAGGTCGGGAAAGCCCCCGCCCCGCCGTCCCCGGCGATGGTGAAGTCCTGGGACGATCCCACGAGGTCGAGGTTCAGGAACCAGCACCCGTTGCTCGGCAGGCCCGACACCGTCACGGTCCCGACAGGGGCCGGTGGCGGGAAGGTGCAAGGGGCGTAAGACTCGTAGAACGAGAAGGTCCAGCCCGCCGATGCGGCCACGACCTCAAAGTCGCAGTAGCCGATATCGAGGCCCGTGACGTGGTTCAGGTTCTGAGTCGCCCCCCCCAGCGCAAAAGTGCTGGGGTTGGTCGTGCTGGGGATCACGCCCTCATCGATCACCTGCCCCAGGGCTGCGGCGCCGACAGGGCCCATGGCGGGGTAGTAGTAAATGGCCGCCGCGGTATTGCTGTAGATGTTGTCGAGCTGCCCGAAGCTCGCCACAGAGGGGATGCTGCGGGTCCACGTGCCCGTGGCCACGTGAAAGGTACCGGCGTCCCTGATCGTGCCCGGGATCCGCTCGGCGGAGCTGATCCCGGGGTCGAGCGCTGTTTGTGCGGAGGCGAAAGGAGCGAGCGAGACGGCGAGGGCCGCGGGGAGGAGCTGGAAGCTCTTGGAGATCAAGGGGCGAGTCATGGTCATGGGGTGGCAAGAGTCTTGGCTAACGGGCACTGGGCTGCGACGTGGGCGGTGAACCACTTCCCCGCGCAGGTGCGCTCGACTTGCCTGGAACAGCAGGGGGCCGGTTCCGGGCCAATCAATCTCCGATTCTCGACCAAGAAGACAAAGGGCGCCGGACCTCGCCCCCGCGCCACTCGGGTAGGTCCGGTGGGTTCCCGTAAACCGGAAGAAAATCAAGCGACTTGGCCTCTCTCTTTGGGTTCGCTCTTTCCCTAGCCGTTCCGGCACAGTGG